>DASZLW010000215.1:0-5538 GCA_035552175.1 Gaiellaceae bacterium
ATCGGGTTCCTGATCCCGGTCCAGATCCCGGCCGTCGTCTTCCTCGGGATCTGGTTCGCGATCGAGCTGTGGGACGGCGACTTCTCGCTCACGCACCCGTCCGCGGGCGGCGGGGTCGCGTTCTTCGCGCACATCGCCGGCTTCGTCTTCGGCCTCCTCGCGGTGAAGGCGCTGCAACGGCGGGCGCCGCTCGACCCCACGTAGCCGGCGCTACCCTGGCTTCTGCCAGAAGACGCAGGTGCCGTCGACATCCTGGAGCGGCGCCGAGATCCCGTTCTCGACCCTGTAGTCGTCGACCGCCTGCCCGGCGGCCCAGCGCGTGTCGCCGTAGTCGTCGACGATCAGGTAGCCGCCGGGCGAGAGGGCCGGGTAGAGGTTCACGAGCGCGTCCATCGTCGACTCGTACATGTCGCCGTCGAGCCGGACGACGGCGAAGGTTTCGCCGCGGAGGCCCGGGAGCGTGTCCCGGAACCAGCCTTCGACGAAGCGGACGCGGTCGTCGAGGAGGCCGTACCGGGAGAAGTTCGCGCGGACGGAATCGAGCGACACCCTGAGCCGGGGGTTCTTCCAGAGCGTGCTCCCGGCATCGGCCGGGTACCGGGCCTCGTCGGGCTCGGGCAACCCGCGGAACGAGTCGGCGAGCCACACCGAACGGGTTTCGTCACCGCGCACCGTGAGGATCGCCTTCATCATGAGCGACGCGCCTCCCCGCCAGACGCCCGTCTCGACGAGATCGCCCGGGACGCCTGCGTCGAGAACGCCCTCCACGCAATGCCGGAGGTTCTCGAGCCGCTCGATCCCGACGAGCGTAAGGCCGGTCGCGGGCCACGAACGCGCCGATCCGTCGACGTCCGCGTCCGTCCAGCGCCGCATCGCGAGCTCGAGCCCACGGCGGCGGAGCAGGTCGAGGAGGAGTCGCTTGACCGGCGAGGCCGGCCGGTCGATCGGGATGAGGTCCTGGCGGTCGAGGACACCGGCGAGGCAGTGCTCGAGGAGTTCGAGGTAGAGCTCGGGGGCTCGATCCTCGGGCGGGACCATCTACGCCGCCACGACCACCGAGGTCTGCGCCCGTTCGACCACACGCGGGACGAGCGCGAGAACGCCCTCTCGCGCGCAGAACGGGATGTCTTCGTCGAGGCCGACGCGCCGAATGTTGGCGGCGCTGACACCGGCGCCGATCCCGTCCTCTGCGCTCGCGAACGTCCCTGCGAGGCGGATCGCGGCGATCGCCGCATCGTCGGGCTTGCCGCCGAGCGCCCCGGCGATGCGCCCGGCGACGTAGGCGTCGTCGATCGCGAACCCTCCCTCGACGCCCGCGCACAGGATCGCGACGTCGTCGGCCTTCCCGGCCTCCGCGATCACGGCGTCGAGGTTGAGGAGCGAGGCGACGAGCACCGTCCGACAGCTCGAGGCCGCAGCGAGGAGCGCGCGCGTTCCATTCGTCGTCGTGAGCACAAGCATTTCCGCCGTCCGGTCGCCCGCGAGCTCGCGCGGGGAGTTGCCGAAGTCGAAGCCCTCGATCAGGACGTTGTGGCGTTCGCCTGCGAGCGCCACACCCGGGCCGGCGAGGGCCCGGGCATCGTCGACCTCGCCGACGCAGACGACCTGCTCGTAGCCCGAGTCCAGCGCCTGGCAGATCGTCGAGGTCGCCCGGAGGACGTCGATCACGATCCCGACGTCCGCGGCGACCTTCTCGCCCGGGGTGAAACCGACCTTGACGTTCAAGCCTGCTGGAGCTCGGCGACCTTCGCCTGCACCCGGTCCGCGATGCCGTCGGGGCTGAAGCCGAAGTGGGCGAGCACCTTGTCGCCCTTTCCGGAGGCTCCGAATCGATCGATGCCGATCGAGGCATCGACCCACCGCGACCAGCCGAACGTCGTGGCGGCCTCGACCGAGATCTTGAGCGCATCGGGCGGCAGCACCGACTCCTTGTACTCCGCGTCCTGGGCCTCGAAGAGCTCCCAGCTCGGCATCGAGACGACACGCGCCCGGATCCCGCGCCCCGAGAGCAGGTCGGCTGCGGCGAGCGCCATCCCGACCTCGGCACCGGTCGCGACGAGGACGACGTCCGCCTCATCCGAATCCGTGAGCAGGTAGGCGCCCTTGCGCAGGCCCGCGGCGGGAGCGACCACCGACCGGTCGAGCGTCTCGACGTTCTGGCGCGAAAGGACGAGGCAGACCGGTCCGTGGATGTCCTCGAGGATCGCGCCCCAGGCCTCGGCGGCCTCGGTCGCCTCGGCCGGCCGGATCACCGTCAGCTGCGGGATCGCGCGCATCGCCGCGAGGTGCTCGACCGGCTGGTGGGTCGGGCCGTCCTCGCCGACCGCCACCGAGTCGTGCGTGAAGATCCACACGACGTCGAGCTCCATCAGCGCGGAGAGCCGGATCGGCGGCCGCATGTAGTCCGTGAAGACGAAGAACGTGGAGCAGAACGGCTTGACGATGCCGCCGTGCAGCGCGATGCCGTTGACCGCGGCGCCCATCCCGTGCTCGCGGACGCCCCACGACACGTTGCGACCGGCGTGCTCGGGCGTGAAGGCGGCGTCCGCGTCGAACTTCGTGAAGGTCGAGTGGATCAGGTCGGCTGCGCCGCCGATCATCGTCGGAACGTACGGCCCGAATGCCTGCATGACCTCGCTCGCGGACTTGCGCGTGGAGACCGACTTGCCCGCCTCGAACTGCGGCAGCGCAGCCGTCACACCCGGCCGCGGCTTGCCCGCCCACGCGTCCTTCCAGTCGGACGCGAGCTCGGAGTTGTCCTTCGACCACGACTCGAACCGGTCGCTCCACTCGGCTTGAGCCGCGGCGCCGCGCTCGATCGCCGGCTTCTGCCAGTGCGCGAGCACCTCCTCCGGAACGACGAAGGTCTTGTCGGGATCCCAGCCGAGCGCCTCCTTGGTCGCGCGCACCATCTCCTCGGGCATCGGATCCGAGTGGGCATCCCGCGTGCCGGCGCGGGGCGAGCCGAAACCGATCACCGTCTTCAGACTGATCAGCGTCGGCCGATCCTCCTCGGCGATTCCTGCACGGATCGCGGCCTCGATCGCCTCGAGGTCGTTTCCGTCCTCGACCGTGATCGTGTGCCAGCCGTAGGCCTCGAAACGCTTCGGCACGTCCTCCTGGGCGAACGAGAGGCTCGTCGGCCCGTCGATCGTGATGTTGTTGTCGTCGTAGATGAAGACGCAGCGACCGAGCTTCAGGTGGCCTGCGATCGAGGCCGCCTCGGAGGCGACGCCCTCCATCAGGTCGCCGTCGGAGCAGATCGCGTAGATGTGGTGATCCGAGACGTCCGAGCCGAACTTCTCGCGGAGGAACTTCTCGGCCATCGCCATCCCGACCGCGTTCCCGAAGCCCTGGCCGAGAGGGCCCGTCGTCGTCTCGACGCCGGCTGTCTCGAAGTTCTCCGGGTGGCCCGGCGTGTGCGAGCCGAGCTGACGGAACTGCTTGATGTCGTCGAGGCTCACGCTTTCGTAGCCCGAGAGGTAGAGGCACGAATAGAGGAGCATCGAGGCGTGGCCCGCCGAGAGCACGAAGCGGTCGCGATCGGGCCACTTCGGGTCGCGCGGATTGTGCTTCATGATCTTCGTGTAGAGCAGGTACGCAGCGGGAGCGAGCCCGAGCGGGGCGCCCGGGTGGCCCGACTGCGCGGCCTGGACGGCATCGACGGACAGCGTCCGGATCGTGTCGATGCTCAGCTGGTCGATCGTCTGCTCAGACACCGACTGGGCTCCGGTGCTCGCTCGAGTGCGCGTAGCGCTTCGCCATCTCCTCGAGGGGGACGACCTCGTAGTCGCCGGCATGACCTGCGGCGCCGAATGACGTGAGGCGCGCGGCGACGACGTCCTTCATCGCGGCGCGGGCGGGCTTGAAGAAGGCGCGCGGATCGAACTCGGACGGATGCGCGTTCAGCGACTCGCGGAGCGCCGCGGTGATCGCGAGACGGCCGTCGGTGTCGACGTTCACCTTCCGGACGCCGTGGCGGATCCCCTGCTGGATCTCCTCGACCGGGACGCCGAAGGTGGCCTCGAGCTTGCCGCCGGCGGCATTGATGCGCTCGACGAGCTCGGGCGGGACGCTCGAGGAGCCGTGCATCACCATGTGGGTTTCGGGCAGCTTCGCGTGGATCTCTTCGATGAGGTGCATCGCGAGCACGTCGCCGGTGGGCTTCTCGGTGAACTTGTAGGCGCCGTGACTCGTGCCGATCGCGACGGCGAGCGCGTCGACGCCGGTCTTCTCGACGAAGTCGACCGCCTGGTCGGGATCGGTGAGGTGCACCTCGCCGGAGCCGTGGCCGTCCTCGATCCCGCCGAGGGTTCCGAGCTCGCCCTCGACGCTCACGCCCTGCGCATGGGCGGCATCGGCGACCTCGCGCGTGACGGCGACGTTGTACTCGTAGTCCGACGGCGTCTTCCCGTCGGCGAGCAGCGAGCCGTCCATCATCACGCTCGTGAACCCGAGCTCGATCGCCATGCGGCACGTCTCGGGCTTGTCGCCGTGGTCGAGGTGCAGTACGAGCGGAATCTCGGGCGCGCTGTCGACGGCGGCGAGGATCAGGTTCCTCAGGTACTTCGGCCCGGCGTACGCGATCGCGCCGCGCGAGGCCTGGACGATCACGGGCGACTGTGTCTCCTGGGCGCCGTCCACGATCCCCTGGAGCTGCTCCATGTTGTTCACGTTGAACGCGCCGACGCCGTAGCCGCCCTTTGCAGCTTCATCCAGCACCTGACGCAACGTCGCAAGTGGCATTTGCCCTCTCCCTCCACGTGGATCGACGGAACGTGCGCATTCTCGCCCATCCGCCCCAGCAGAGGCGGGGTGAGCTGCGCCCTGCGCTAGGCTACCCGGCCCGGGGCATCGCTGCCAATCGAAAAGTCGTACTCTTTCTATAGTCTTCCCGCTATGGCCGTTACCCTCAATCAGCTCACGTCGTTTCTCGCCGTGGCACGCGAAGGCTCGGTCTCGGCCGCTGCGGAGAAGCTCTACGTGACGCAGCCGTCGATCTCGGCGGCGGTCTCCGCGCTGTCGCGCGAGCTCGAGGTCGACCTGACCGAGCGCGTCGGCCGCGGGGTCGGGCTGACCGCCGCCGGCGAGGCTTTCCGGCCGTACGCCGCCGACGTGCTCGGGCTGATCGAACAGGGGAAGAAGGCAGCCCGCGAGGCCGCCGACGTCTCCATGCGCTCCCTCCGGATCGTCGCGGTCGCGACGGCAGCCGAGTTCGTCGTCCCCTCCCTCCTGCGCACGTTCACGAGGCTTCATCCCGAGATCAACCTGACGCTCGAGGTCGCGAACCGGGCGGAGCTCTTCGACCGGGTGCTCGAGCACGAGGTCGACGTCGCGATCGCCGGACGGCCTCCCGAGGATGCTCGGATCGCAGGCCACGCGTTCCTCGACAACGCAATCGCGCTGATCACGGCGCCCGGCGACTCGCTTGCGAGCGTGCGGCCGGTGCGGCCCGAGGAGCTCTCGCGGCGCGTATGGCTGATGCGCGAGACGGGATCGGGGACGCGCCAGCTCGTCGCCGAGTTCCTCTCGGATCAC
>DASZLW010000216.1:0-6358 GCA_035552175.1 Gaiellaceae bacterium
ATAGGCCCCGTACTGGGTTGTGCATGCGCGGGGGCGCTCACCCTGGCCGGAGCGGCCATCGCAGGAAACGGCGGAACGCTCCCGCTGCCCGCGCACTCCCCGAACGCCCACCACATCCGTGAGGCGTACGTCTTCGTGCTCGTCTTCGCGGCGGTCGTCTTCTTCGGGGTCGAGGGCGCACTCGTCACGCTGATCGTGAAGTATCGCCGCGGCAAGCGCCCTCGCACCGCCGACGGGCTGCAGATCCACGGCTCGACGCGCCTCGAGATCCTCTGGACCGTCGTTCCGGTGCTGATCCTGACGGCGATCGCCAGCTTCATCTTCGTGAATCTTCCCTCGATCGCGAACATCCCGGCCGCGAGCGCCGCCGACTCGACGTCGATCCAGGTCGAGGGGCACCAGTTCTACTGGCTCTTCCGCTACCCGGGCGGCGCCGTCTCGATCGGGAAGATGATCGCGCCCGCGAACGACGTCGTGAGCGAGCAGGTGACCGCGCCGAGCATCGACGTCCTGCACAGCTGGTGGGTGCCCGAGCTCGGCGGCAAGATCGACGCGATTCCCGGCCACACGAACAGCACGTGGTTCAAGGCGCCGGTCGGCGACTACGCGGCACGCTGCTCCGATCTCTGCGGCATCCAGCACGCGAAGATGACGGCGCAGGTCGACGTCGTTCCGCGCGCGCAGTACGAGCAGTTCGTCGCGCAGCGGAAGGCAGCTCCGACGAGCCTCGCCCTCGGCAAGGAGGAGTACCAGCACGTCTGCGCCGTCTGCCATCGCCTCTCGACGACGTACGTGGGACCCTCGCTCGGCGACAACCCGTTGCTGACGGACGCGAACGGCCTCAAGCGGATCATCCGGCAGGGCGTCGGGAAGATGCCCGCGGTCGGCAACGACTGGTCGAACGACCAGATCGTGGCGCTCGTCGCCTACACGAAGACGCTCAAGACGAAGGCGAAGAGTGGCGGCTGAGACCCCTGTGATCGCCTACCGCGCCGACTGGCGGCGCGGACGGATCACGTCGTGGCTCACGACGACGGATCACAAGCGGATCGGGATCCTCTACATCTGCACCGCACTCGGCTTCTTCGCACTCGGCGGCCTGCTGGCGCTCCTGATCCGCGCGCAGCTCGCGACGCCGAACGAGCACGTGATGACGCGCGGCTCCTACAACGAGGCCGTGACGATCCACGGGACGACGATGATCTTCCTCGTCATCGTCCCGATTCTCGCCGGCTTCGGGAACTTCCTGGTGCCACTGATGGTCGGCGCGCGCGACATGGCCTTCCCGCGGCTGAACGCCCTCTCGTACTGGCTCTACCTGCTCGGCGGGATGATCCTGTACTTCAGCTTCTTCGCGAAGGGCGGTGCCGCCGAGGCCGGCTGGACGTCGTACGCGCCGCTCTCGACGCTGCACGAGCCGGGCCGGGGCCAGGACCTCTGGATCCTCTCGCTCCATGTCCTCACGCTCGCGTCGGTCGCCGGTGCCGTGAACTTCATCGTCACGATCCACAACATGCGCGCGCGCGGGATGACGTGGATGCGCATCCCGCTCTTCGTCTGGACGATCGAGACCTATGCGTGGCTGCTGATGCTCGCGCTCCCGACCCTCTCTGCCGGCCTGACGATGATGCTGCTCGACCGCCACGCCGGCACGCACTTCTTCGACCCGAACCACGGCGGGAGCCCGATCCTCTACCAGAACGTCTTCTGGTTCTTCGGCCACCCCGAGGTCTACATCATGATCCTGCCGGCGATGGGGATCATCTCCGAGGTGATCCCCGTCTTCGCGCGCAAGCCGATCTTCGGCTACAAGGCCGTCGCGCTCTCGACCGTCTCGATCGCGTTCCTCGGCTTCCTCGTCTGGGGGCACCACATGTTCGCGGTCGGGCTGCCGACGCGGCTCGACTCGTTCTTCATGGTCAGCTCGATGGTGATCGCGGTGCCGACCGGCGTGAAGATCTTCAACTGGCTCGCGACGCTCTGGCGCGGCAACATCTCGTTCGACACGCCGATGCTGTGGGCGCTCGGGTTCATCGCGCTCTTCACGATCGGCGGCCTGTCGGGGATCTTCCTCGCCGCGTTCCCGGTCGACTGGCAGTTGACGCAGACCTACTACGTCGTCGCGCACATCCACTACGTGCTCTTCGGCGGCTCGATGTTCGGGATCTTCGCCGGCCTCTACTACTGGTGGCCGAAGATGTTCGGGCGGCTGCTCGACGAGCGGCTCGGGAAGCTCCACTTCTGGCTCGTGTTCGTCGGCTTCAACCTGGCCTTCATGCCACAGCACCTCCTCGGGCTGCTCGGGATGCCGCGCAGGATCTACACGTATTCTCAGGGTGGGCTCTGGGAGGTCTACAACATGATCTCGACGATCGGCGCGTTCACGATGGCAGTGGGGATGCTCGTGTTCGCCTTCAACGTGGTGCGCACGACGCGCACCGGCAGGCGCGCCGTCAACGACCCGTGGGTGGCCGACACCCTCGAGTGGTACGCGACCTCGCCGCCGCCGCCGTGGAACTTCGAGCGGATCCCCTACATCATCTCGGCCCGGCCGCTCCGCGACCTCCGGCGCCGGCTCACCGACGAGGGACGGCTGTGATCGAGGCTGCGCCGGCCACACCGGGGCGGCTCGGACCGTCGCTCGACGCAACGAGGCTCGCGGCTGGCCCATGGGCCCGGTTCCTTGCGGCGGGCGCCGTGGCGGGAACAGGTCTCGCCGTCGCCTCCGGCGCCGCCGGCTGGCACACGGCACACCGCCTGCTCGCGGGCCTCGCGCTGCCGCCGCTCCTCGGCCTGCTCCTCCTCGCCTGGGTGTCGGCCCGCCGGCTTCTCCCTGCCGCGGCCGCGTCCGTCGTGCTCTTCGGGCTCGCGGCGCTCCTCACCGAGTCGACCGTGCACCTCGTTGCGGCGGCGCTGGCGTTCGGAGCGACGACCCTCCTGTGGGCCCAGGCCTTCCGGGGCGCGACCGAGCTCACCGGCGACCTACGCGACTACATCACGCTGACGAAGCCCCGCGTGATGTCGCTGCTCCTGCTGACGGGCGGCGCGGCGGTCTTCGTGGGCGCGTCCGGCCTCCCCGACTGGGGCACGTTCGTCGCGACGATGGTGGGGCTCGCGCTCGCCTGCGGGGGCGCCGGGACGTTGAACCACTACCTCGACCGGGACATCGACAAGCTGATGGGCAAGCGCACCTCGGGCCGGCCCGTCGCCTCGGGCCGGGTCGCGCCGGAGCGCGCGCTCGAGTACGGGATCGCGCTGTCGGCCCTCTCGTTCGTGCTGCTCGACTCGCTTGTCAACCTCCCGACGGCGCTCCTCGCCCTCGCCGGGAACCTCTTCTATGTCCTCGTCTACACCCGCTGGCTCAAGCGCTCGACGCCGCAGAACATCGTGATCGGCGGCGCGGCCGGCGCCGTGCCGCCGCTCGTCGGGTTCGCGAGCGCGTCCGGGCATCTCGGCTGGGCGGCGCTCGTGATGTTCGGGGTCGTGTTCCTGTGGACACCCCCGCACTTCTGGGCACTCGCCCTGATGATCCGCGAGCACTACGCGAATGCCGCGGTGCCGATGCTCCCGGTCGTCCGCGGCGAGCGCGAGACGGCCCGTCAGATCGCCTGGTACACGGTCGCGCTCGTCGCCGCGACCCTCGTGCCCGTCGCCTTCGGCGTCTTCGGCCTCGTCTACGGGGGCGCAGCGCTCGCGCTCGGCGCGGTCTTCGCGTGGCTCGCGTTCCAGCTCTGGCGCGAGACGACCCGGCCGCACGCCGTGAGGCTCTTCCACTACTCGATGCTCTACCTCGCGCTGCTCTTCGTCGCGATGGCGATCGACGTCGCCGTCTGATGAGCGATCCCGCCGCAGCCGCCGCGCCCCCCGAGCCGATCGCGCCCGGGCCGCTCGCGCCCACGCCGCCGGACCTGATGAACGATGCCGTCGGACCGAGCCCCGAGCTCGCCCGGAAGAACATGCGCCTCGCGATCGTCCTCACGGTGATCTTCGTGCTGCTGTTCGGGGGCACGTTCGGGATCGGCATCGCGTACCTCTGGCTCACCTGACGATCGTCGACCCGGAGGTAGCGACGGACGGGATCTTCATCACCGAGCTCGGGTCCCAGGCTCCGCGAGGACGGCGGCTCGCGGTGAAGGATCTCTTCGACACCGCCGGGATCCGCACGACGTACGGGTCGGCGGTCTTCGCCGACCACGTGCCGTCGGTGACGGCGGAAGCCGTCGCGCGGCTCGAGGCCGCCGGGTACGTCGATATCGGGAAGGCGAACCTGCACGAGTTCGCCTACGGAACGACCTCCCAGAACCTCCATTACGGGACCGTGCCGAACCCGTCGTACCCCGGCCGGACCGCCGGTGGGTCGAGCGGCGGCTCGGCGGCGGCGATCGCGGCCGGGCTCGCCGACGTCGCGCTCGGGACGGATTCCGGTGGATCGATCCGCATCCCGGCCGCCTGCTGCGGGATCGCCGGCTTCAAGCCGAGCTACGGGCTCGTCTCGACCGACGGGGTGTTCCCGCTCTCGCCGAGCCACGACCATGCCGGACCGTTGGCGCGGGACGTCCGCGGGTGCATCGAGATGATGGAGGCGCTCGTGCCGGGATTTTCGGTCGAGGAGACCGGCCTCGCCGGCATACGGACGGCGACGGCGTGGTTCGAGCATGCTGCGCCGCTCGTCCGCGCGCGTTTCGACGCGGCGGCCGCACACCTCGCGGGCGAGCCGGTCGCGGTTCCGGAGCCCGACGGCACCTACACCGTCTTCATGCGCGAGGTGGCGGACGTCCACCGCGAGCTCTACGCCGAGCATGGCGACCTCTACGGCGAGAACATCGCACCGAAGATCGAGCGCTGCCTCGCCGTCACCGACTCCGAGGTCGCCGCGGCCACGGGGCGGCGTGCCTCGTACGAGCACACGATGCGCAACGCGCTCGAGGCCTTCGACCTGCTGCTCACGCCGACGCTCGGGTTCGTTCCGCCGCCCGTGGATGTCGACGAGCTCGACGTGCGCGAGTCGATGATCCGCCTCACCTATCCGTTCAACCTGCTCGGCTGGCCGGCACTTGCGCTCCCGTGTGGTCAGGCCGAGGACGGGCTGCCCGCGTCGATCCAGGTCGTCGGGAAGCCCGGAGACGACGAACGAGTGCTCGCCGTCGGACTTGCACTCGAGGGAGTGCTCAAGGGCTAGCTCCGTCCTGCCGACAAGAGGGCAGGATGCCTCGCTTCCTGCTTCCGGCCGCCGCCGCGCTTTCGCTGATCGTCGTCGCGAATGCCGCTTCCACCGCGCGCTTCAACCCGGTCGCCCCGGGCGTGCCCACCGACCTGCACGCGTTCCTGCTCCGCGCCGACGAGCCGATCGAGCATTCCTACTCGCGCACTCCTTCCTTCGCGTGGAAGCCGTCGGCGCAGGCCGGTGGTCATTACCAGTTCGAGATCGCGACCTCGAAGAGCTTCCAGGACGGCTCGATCGTGTTCAAGGACATGAGCGTGCAGCTTCCGGCCGAAACCGTGCCGCGGCAGCTTCCGTGGATGACCGGCTCTCCGTACGCACTGTGGGCGCAGGTCCGCTGGGTCTCGCCGAGCGGGCGGAGCGCGACGCACTGGAGCCGCGCGTTCGGCTTCAACATGCAGTGGTCGGCGAACCAGGTACCGACGCAGCTTCCCGCCCCCGAGGGGCTCGTTCGTTGGGCGCCGATCGACGGTGCGACCGCCTACGAGGTCCTCTATCCCGATCTCGTCCCCGCAATCTCGTTCCAGACGACGACGAACGTCGCCGACGAGCGCGAGTTCTTCACGTTCCACAACGCCCTCGGCTACGGCACGATCCACTGGCGCGTTCGCGCGATCCGCGACGTCGGCCAGTTCAAGAGCTCGACGAACGGCCTGCCGGCGGTCTCGTACGGGCCATGGAGCCCGGTCTTCACCTCGACGAACGCACCGCAGACGAACGGGGCGCTCGAGCCCACCGACACCGTCTCCGACACCTGGGACAAGGCCGGCAAGGCCGGCACCGCGCACCAGCTCACCCCGGGCTTCGCGTGGTCGCCGTCGGCGCCCGTGATCACCGAAGGGATCGATCCCGGATCGAGCCTCTACAGGGTCTACATCTTCTCCGACAAGAACTGCGTGAACCGCATCTTCACCGGCTCGATCGTCGGGTCGCCCGCGTACGCGCCGAGGACGGTGGGCGGGCCGATGCCGCTTCCAGGCGATCAGTCGTCGCTCACGACGGCAGAGAGCGCGCCGCCGTACCTCACGGGTGCCGGAAGCGAAGGGCTCGCGGTCGACGCGACGGGCGCCAAGGTGATCTCGAACGAGACAGCAGGTTCGCAAGTCGGCTCCAGCGGGAGCGGCGCCGCGGCAAGCT
>DASZLW010000217.1:0-6259 GCA_035552175.1 Gaiellaceae bacterium
ATCCAGGCGCGCCTCGACTCGAGGATCCGGTCGATCTCCGCGGTCGTGATCCTGCGGGGAACGACGATCTCGAGCGGGCGCCGCGGCCCCACGACGAGGCGAGAGACGCGGACACGGCTCGACTCGCGAACGCGGACCTCGATCGGCTCGCCGTCGAGCACGAACAACCGCGGACGCCGTTCGCGCAGCCTCGGCGGCCCTCTCCTCGCCATCGTGGGAGGGTAGTGGTCCGGTCGGTCGAGACTGTCTTCTTGTGGCCGCTTGACTGTCAAGTTACTTGACTACCTGCTAGGGTTTCTCCCATGTCCATCACCGCCGGCGCCGACGAGGTCGTCATCCCCGCTCTGCTGCGGGCCGCGCGTGGCGCGTACGGCAATGCCGTGCGCGACCGGCTCGCCGAGGGCGGCTTCGACGACATGCCGAAGAACGGCCCCTATGTGATCGGCGGGATGGCGAATCGCGGCGGCACCGCCGGCGGCCTGATCCGGGAGCTCGGGATCTCGAAGCAGGCGGCGAGCCAGCTGATCGACACGCTCGTCCTGCGCGGATACCTCGAGCGCCGCCCGGACACGACCGACCGGCGGCGGATCACGATCGAGGTCACGGAGCGGGGCCGCGCCGCGGCAACCGCGGTCCGGGCCGGCGTCGAAGCGATCGACGACGAGCTCGCCGCCCGTCTCTCGCGGTCCGATCTCGCCGGGCTTTGCGCCGGCCTCGTCGCCCTCACCGAGATCCGGGAGCGCCACGAGGACGCCGCCCGCGGCCGCTCCTGACCCTGGCCGCTCCTGACCCTGGCCGCTCCGCGATCTATCCGGACGGCGGAGAGTCGGCGTCGAGTGCCCGCGCTACGGCGAGCTGCAGTGCCTTGTCGAGGGCGTCGAACGGGGCGGGCTGGGCCACTCACCGCGTGGAGCCGCCGCGCCCGGTCGAGGAGCGGAAATCCTCGGGGCCACGGAGTCCGTCGGCGGTCCAGTCGCGCCGGGCGTCGCGAGCCGCGTCGTACGGCTCGGCCGAGAGCGAGTCGCCATCCCGCTGCAGAGGCGCGCGAGCGAGCCTCTGCCCGGCACTCCCCGCGAGCATGCGGCTGACCGCCGCATTCCCGGTCGTCCCCTGGAGCCCGAGCACGTCGTGTGCCTCGAGGAACTGGGCGGCGAGCGCGCCGGCGGACGGGAGCACCGGGGAGGCGGGCATCGCGGCAGGCACCGCCCACTCGTGCGAGGGAGAAGGCGCCGCGACTGCATGCCTGCGAGAGCGGCCCATCCGCCTCGATTGTGAACCCGTTCTCTCTCGAGCGCAAGGAGCCCGGACCGTCTCCGGTCGTCCTGCCCGGGCCGATGTAGGCTCCGCCCGTGAAACTCCTGGCCGTCACGGTCGCAGCGACGATGCTCTGCAGCTCTGCCGCCGCCGCCGGCGGTCAGACCGTGAAGCTCCTGACCGCGTTCGGACCGGCGGTGGCGAAGATCGAGCGCTCGGGCGTGCCCGTGTTCCTGCCGTCGAAGCTGGCCGTGCTCGACCGGAACAGGGTCTACGCCACCGGTTACGCGACGAAGGCAAGCTGGGATCTCGAGCTCGCGTTCGCACCGAACTGCGGGTCTGCCACCGCGTGCTACCTCGCCTCGTTCCAGGCCAAGCGGGGCGGGGCCCTTCCCGGAGCGGCGAACACGCGGCTCGCAAACGGCGAGGCGGCGTTCTTCCTCAAGAGCGGCTGCGGGGCCTCCTGCTCGCCGGAGTCGCTCTATTTCGTGCACGGCGGCGTCCTCTACAGCCTGCAGGACTCGGACCTTCCCGCCGGTTCGGCCGAGTCGTTCATGGTTGCGCTCGCGAGCTCGGCGCTCGCGTCCGGTCCGCGCTGAGTCGCTACGCGACGACGGTGAACGTGGTCTTCGGGCCGTGCGAGCTGGTCTCGAAGTACGACTTGCCGACGAACATCGTCACGGTGTGCGTGCTGGTGCCGGTCGTCGAGGCGGAGCTCAGAGTGATGACCCGCTGCGAGGCGAGAACGATCAGGCCCGCCTTCTTCGAGCGATCGACGACGGTGATCCTGTAGCGGCCCGCCTTGAGGCTCTTCACCGGCTTGCCCTTGAACTTCAACGTCGCCTTCCCCGCGGCGCTGACCGATCCGACGAGCGTGCCCACCATCGCCACCTTGGTCGGGCCGACGCTCGTGGTGGTCGTCGTGCCGCCGCCGGTGACCGTCCCCGTGGCCGTCGTCGTCGTGGTCGTGGTGCTGCCGCCTCCGGCGGTCGCGGTGGCCGAGGTCGTGAAGGAGACGAGGGTCGAGGACCCGAGCGTCGTATCCTGGATCGAGTAGCTGGAGCTCGTCTGCAGCGTGTACGGGCCGCCCATCCACGGCGCGTCGATCCCCATTCCGGTGCTGTTCAGGTCGGTCGAGACCGAAACTCCGGGCCCGTTGATCGCGAGCTTCGGGTTGGCATCCTCGCCGTCGTCGTAGACGAGCACCGAGTACGACCCGGCGGGTATCGCCGAGCCGGACCTCACCACCGTCCCGTCGCCGAGCTTCACCTGCAGTGACGTCGGCGTCACGTAGGTGATCGTCATCGTCGCGCCTGCCGTCGTCGTCGCACCACCCGCACCGGCACCGAAGGCGAGTGCGCAGCCGGCGAGAGCGAGGGCGGTTAGAGCCGCGAACGAACGTGCTCGCCGGCTGCGGGACGTGCGCATCACCGTCCTTGTACCAGACCGAACCGCTCTGGAAGAGCCGAGTCGGGTCACACGTCCGACATGAGGCCGCACCGAGAACGCATTCGAAGAGCCCGGCTGTCGCTGGAGCTTGCCCGGCAGGTCGGACTCGTTCAGAGTGCAGATCGAGCCACAAAGACCGACCCTCGAGGACATCTCGCAAAAGCCGATCCTTCACAGGGAGCCGCGCAGTGAAGAACCGTCGCAACTACTACCGAGTCCTCCACGTCGACCGCGATGCCCCGCCGGAGGTGATCAAGGCGAGCTACCGCACGATCATGCAGCGGCTCGGAACGCATCCCGACCTCGGCGGCGACCCGGCGGAGGCGGCGTTCGTGAACGAGGCGTTCCGCGCCCTCTCGGACCCCGCGCGGCGAGCGGCCTACGACGTGACGCTCGGCGACGGTCGGCGCAGCGGGGGACGGCACCCGAGCCGCCGCCCGCACCCCCGCGGTTCACGACGCCTGGATCGGCACCCCGTGCGGCTTCTGCGGCGTGCCGCACACCGAGCAACTCCGCCCCGAGAGCGTGTGCTCCGCGTGCGGGGGCGCCCGCTTCCCCGCGTCGCGACACGACGCAGGCGATGCCTCGCGCCGGGCGATGGAGCGCCTCCCCCGCGAGCTTCCGGTCACGTTCTGCACCGCGGTCGCGGTCGTGCGCAGCGCGACGCGCAAGTCGGCCCTCGCCGGCTGGGAGTGCGGTATCGAGTTCCTGACGCTACGGCTGGCGCAGAATCGCGGCGCTCTGATCTCGACCGTTGCCTAGCGCCGGCTTCGGCGAATCAGTGGGTCGCGGCCGCGACGACGATGAAGTACGTCTTCTTCCCGATGAAGGTCGGGAAGAAGAGCGCCTGACCGGCTGTCAGGTTCACCGTCAGCGTCTTCTTGCCGATGAACGGCACGGTCGACGCGGTCGTCGCGAGCTTCGGCGGCTCCTGGAGCACGAACCCGCCGGACTTGCTGTGATCGACGACCTCGAGCGTGTACTTCCCGGCGAGGAGCTGGCTGACGCTCTTCCCCTTGAACGTCAGGGTCGGCTTGCCCGAGGAGTTGACCGTGGCGTCGAGTGTGCCGCGGAACGCCGCCTTGGCCTTCGTGCTGACGTCGGTCCCGACGGGACTCCCTGTCGAGCTCGTCGTCGTCGTGTGCGTCACGGTGTTCGTCGGGAGGCTCACCTGGGCCGGTGCACCGGTGGCCGTCGTCGCGAAGCTGATCTTCGAGACCGGCTGGTTCAGATCCTGGGCGACGTAGGTCGAGCTCGGCTGCAGCACGATCGTGTAGTCGGCAGCGGCGCCCGTGCCGTTGTCGATCGGGCTGTTGACGAGCACACCCGGGCCAGAGAGCTGGAAATCGGGTAGCGCGTTCGGGCACGAGACGAAGTCATCCGCGGCGAGGGTGAGCTGGTACGTCCCGGGTGCGAGCGTCGTGAAGCTCGTGCGCGAGTCGTTCACGAGCGTGAAGGTGCAGTTCGTCCCGGTGTAGTTCACGTACAGCGTCGGGAGCACCACGCCTCGAGCGCCCGCCTGGCCGACGACCAGCAGCCCGATCGTCAGCGCGAGAGCCACGACCGGTGCCGATATCGATCTCGAACGGCGGCGCGCGTTCACGTTCTACTTGGTAGCACGGACACACGCCGGACTGTCCGCCCGAGAGGGAACCCTTCCGCGCCCGAACCGCCGTCACATTCCTGTAACCTTCGTTCGTGTCGCGGGCGTCGCCGCTCGTGGCAACAGGCAAAGGTGCCTCGATTCGTCGATTGTCCGACGGTTCGGGGCTTCTCGTCGTGGACCAGAGCGAGGTGCGAACGTGATAGCTCCACCAATCGTCGAAAACGGCCGCGCGAGTCGGGTCTCCCCGATCGTCGACTATCTGTCGGACCTGCTGGCCCGTTTCGGGGAGATCGACGACGGCTCACTCGCGAGCTACATTCCCGAGCTGACGCGGAGCAACCCGGCGCATTTCGGGATTTGCATCGTCACCCTCGACGGTGCGGTCTACGAGGTCGGCGACACACGCGAACCGTTCACGATCCAGTCGATGTCGAAGCCGCTCACCTACGGGCTCGCGCTCGAGCAGCTTGGTGAGGAGGCGGTCCACCGCCGTGTCGGAGTCGAGCCGAGCGGCGATCCGTTCAACGAGATCAGCCTCGCCCCGACGACGGGCGCTCCGGTGAACCCGATGATCAACGCGGGCGCGATCGCCTGCGCCGGCATGGTCGCGGAGCGCGGCGAAGAGTCCCTTTCGCTGCTCCTCGACGCCTACTCGCGCTACGCCGGCCGCGGCCTCGGAAGCGATGAGGCGGTCTATCGGTCCGAACGCGACACGGGTCATAGGAACCGGGCAATCGCCCACCTGCTCGGCAGCGTCGAGATGTTGAAGGTCGCGCCCGAGGTCGCGGTCGACCTCTACTTCCGCCAGTGCGCGGTCTCCGTCGACTGCCGCGATCTCGCTCTCATCGCCAGCACCCTCGCGAACGGTGGGATGAATCCCGTTACGCAGGAGCGCGCCGTCGGTGAGAGCGTCGTTCGCGGAGTCCTGAGCGTGATGACGACCTGCGGCATGTACGACGGCGCCGGCGACTGGCTCAGGTCGGTCGGGCTCCCCGCGAAAAGCGGCGTCTCGGGCGGCGTCTTCGCGGTCCTGCCCGGACGGCTCGGGATCGGCGTCTACTCTCCCCTGCTCGACGTGCGCGGCAACAGCGTCCGCGGAGTCGCCGTCTGCAAGGCGCTCTCCGCCGATCTCGCGCTGCACCTCGTCCGCCCCGGCGAGAGCACCCCGCCGCCCGTGCGTGCGCAGCACGAACTCGGCGAGCTCGGCTCGAAGCGCGTTCGCACTCCCGCAGAGCGCGAGGCGATCCGCTCGTCCTCCGCACGCGCAGCCGTGTTCGAGGTGCAAGGCGAGCTCGGCTTCATGGCGGCGGAAGCGATCTCACGACGACTCACCGACGCGACGGTTCAGCCCGAGCTCGTCGTGGTCGATATGCGCCGCGTCTCCCGCGCCGACCGCGGCGGGATCGGTTTCCTTCGGGCGCTCGCGACCGCACTGTGCACGGTCGGCGGCGCTCTCGTCGTGTCGGGCGCGGCGCCCAGCCTCGAGCTCGAGCCCTCCGATTGCATCCGGCTGTTCGAGCACCTCGACGAGGCACTCGAGTGGTGCGAGGACGAGCTCCTCGATCGCCTCGGCCACCCGCACGCGCCCACGGTGGTTCCATTCGCGGAGCACGAGCTGGTCGCTTCCCTCGACCCCGACGAGCTCGCGCGGCTCACCCCGCAGCTCGGAAGCATCGCGGTCGAGGCCGGCGAACTGGTCGTCCGCGCCGGAGACGCGGCGGCGGACGTCTTCCTCGTGACCCGCGGAAGCCTCAGTGTCTTCGCGCCCGGCTCCGGATCGCGAGCCCGACGTCTCAGCACCGTGTCCGCAGGAATGACGTTCGGGGAGCTCGGATATGTCGAGCGGGGCAATCGGACCGCGAACGTCGTCGCCGACACCGCTGTCGAATGCACCACCCTGCCCTACGCGGTTCTCGACCGCCTCGCGGCCGCCGATCCGCGACTCCACGG
>DASZLW010000218.1:0-3114 GCA_035552175.1 Gaiellaceae bacterium
GAGCTCGACGAGTACGAGCACTTCGGCAACCGCCGCCTGCGCACGACCGGCGAGCTGATCCAGGAGGCGTTCCGCGTCGGCCTCTACCGCATGGAGCGGGTCGTCCGCGAGCGGATGACGACGGAGGACGTCGACACGATCACGCCGCAGACGATCATCAACATCCGGCCGGTGGTCGCGGCGCTGAAGGAGTTCTTCGGCTCCTCGCAGCTCTCGCAGTTCATGCAGCAGACGAACTCGCTCGACGGCCTCACTCACCGCCGGCGCCTCTCGGCGCTCGGTGCGGGCGGCCTAACCCGCGAGCGCGCACCGATCGAGGTGCGCGACGTCCACCCGACCCACTACGGCCGCATGTGCCCGATCGAGACGCCTGAAGGCCCGAACATCGGCCTGATCGGCTCGCTCGCTTCGATGGCGACGGTGTCCGAGTTCGGGTTCATCCAGACGCCCTATAGAAAGGTCTCGGGCGGCAAGGTCAGCGACGAGATCGTCTACCTCGACGCGGCCGAGGAGGCGCAATACACGATCGCGCAGGCCTCCGAGCCCGTCGACGAGAAGACCGGCAAGTTCCTGCACGAGCACGTGCTCTGCCGCTCGCGCGAGGGCGAGGCCGTGATGGCCGATCCCAAGGAGATCGAGTTCATGGACGTCTCGCCGGCGCAGATCGTGTCGGTCGCGACGGCGATGATCCCGTTCCTCGAGCACAACGACGCGAACCGCGCCCTGATGGGGGCGAACATGCAGCGGCAGGCAGTGCCGCTCATGATCACGCAGGCTCCGCTCGTCGGCACCGGCCTCGAGTACCGCGCCGCCGTGGACTCGGGCGACGTCATCGTCGCGAAGAACCCGGGCACGATCATCGAGCTCGACGCCAACAAGATCGTGGTCGAGGGCAAGGGCACGCGCGACGAGTACGACCTGATCAAGTTCATGCGCTCGAACCAGGGCACGCTGATCCACCACAAGCCGATCGTCAAGCTCGGCGACTCGGTGGTGAAGGGCTCGGTTCTGGCCGACGGCTCCTCGACGGATCACGGCGAGCTCGCGCTCGGTGCGAACCTGCTCGTGGCGTTCATGCCGTTCGAGGGCTACAACTTCGAGGACGCGATCGTGCTGTCCGAGCGCCTCGTCAAGCACGAGGTCCTCACCTCGATCCACATCCACGAGTACGAGATCGACGCCCGCTCGACGAAGCTCGGCGACGAGGAGATCACTCGCGACATCCCGAACCGCTCCGAGGAGTCGCTGCGGAACCTCGACGACCGCGGCGTCGTCCGCATCGGTGCCGAGGTCGGGTCGGGCGACCTGCTCGTCGGCAAGGTCACGCCGAAGGGCGAGACCGAGCTGACGGCCGAGGAGAAGCTGATCCGCGCCATCTTCAAGGAGAAGGCGCGCGAGGTCCGCGACACCTCGCTCAAGGTGCCCCACGGCGAGGGCGGCGTCGTCATCGACGTCAAGACGTTCAACCGCGACTCCGGAGACGACCTGTCGCCGGGCGTCAACGAGCTCGTCCGCGTCTACGTGGCGAAGAAGCGCAAGATCAGCGAGGGCGACAAGCTCGCCGGCCGTCACGGCAACAAGGGCGTGATCTCGAAGATCGTTCCCGAGGAGGACATGCCGTTCCTCGAGGACGGTCGCGCGGTCGACATCCTGCTGAACCCGCTCGGCGTCCCGAGCCGCATGAACATCGGCCAGATCCTCGAGACCCATCTCGGCTGGGCTGCCGCGCACGGAGTGTTCGTGGGCGACGGCGTCGAGGTGATGAACGGGAACGCGAGCCGCGTGATCAACGCTCCGACTCCGACCCCGGTCGCGACGCCGGTCTTCGACGGTGCGACCGTCGAGGACGTCGACAACGCGCTCGCCCACTGGGCCGAGTTCAACGGCGGCCCGATCAAGCTCGACTTCGACAAGAAGGCCGTTCCCGGCCGGCGCTCCTCCGGCAAGGCCCGGCTCTTCAACGGCCGCACCGGCGAGCCGTTCGAGCAGATGGTCACGGTCGGCTACATGTACGTCCTGAAGCTCCTCCACCTGGTCGACGACAAGATCCACGCTCGCTCGACCGGCCCGTACTCGCTGGTGACCCAGCAGCCACTGGGCGGAAAAGCACAGTTCGGCGGCCAGCGCTTCGGCGAGATGGAAGTGTGGGCGCTCGAGGCGTACGGCGCCGCCTACACGCTCCAGGAGATGCTGACGATCAAGTCCGACGACACGGTCGGCCGCGTGAAGGCATACGAGGCGATCGTGAAGGGCGAGAACATCGCCGAGCCGTCGATCCCCGAGTCGTTCAAGGTGCTGCTGAAGGAGATGCAGTCCCTGGCGCTCGACGTGCAGGTCATCTCCGAGGACGGCGGCGAGGTCGAGGTCCGCGAGGAGGACGACGAGCTGCTCCGCGCCGCGGAAGAGCTCGGCATCGATCTCTCGCCCGGCACGCTGCGCGTCGCAGCCGGCGAAGGCGAGCATGAAGAGGGCCCGCTCGAGGTCGAGCCCGAGGCGGATGCCGCCGAGGACGACGACGACACGATCGCGTTCGACGACGACGAGCTGCCGGCGATCCCGGTCGCCGAGGGGGACGAAGCCCCGGTGGTCGAGGTCGAAGCGGAGATCGAGGACTGACATGGACCATTCACGGACGATCGTGAGGGCCCGTAGAGCAATGACTGGGCGGCCGGTGCAGCTGCTCCGCGGCGCCAGACACCACCCCCGAGCTCGCAATAGGCCAGCTATCGACACCGCTCGGGTGAGGCGTCTGGCATCCACGGATCAACCACCCGAGCCGGCACTTTTTGCTCTCCGGACCCTTAGAGAAAGAGGCGAAGCACTTTGATCGACATCAACGACTTCGACGCGATCCGCATCGGGCTCGCGTCGAGCAAGCAGATCCGTGACTGGTCGTCGGGCGAGGTCACCAAGCCCGAGACGATCAACTACCGCACGCTCAAGCCCGAGCGCGACGGCCTCTTCTGCGAGCGTATCTTCGGTCCCACCAAGGACTGGGAGTGCTACTGCGGGAAGTACAAGCGCGTCCGCTACAAGGGCATCATCTGCGAGCGCTGCGGCGTCGAGGTCACGCGCCAGAAGGTGCGGCGCGAGCGCATGGGTCACATCGACCTG
>DASZLW010000219.1:0-7785 GCA_035552175.1 Gaiellaceae bacterium
ACGGAGGTCTCGGTCGAGGTCGTCTGAGGGGCTCATCATCGAGCAGTTCACCACCGTTGTCATAGGCGCGGGCCACGCCGGCCTCGCCGCGAGCCATTTCCTCACCGAGCGGTCGCTCGACCACGTCGTGCTCGAGCGCGGGAAGCCGGCGAACTCGTGGCGGACCGAGCGCTGGGACTCCCTTCGGCTGCTGACCCCGAACTGGCAGAGCCGGCTCCCCGGCCTGCCCTACGACGGGCCGGATCCCGACGGCTACATGAGCTCGGCCGAGGTCGTCGACCTCATCGGGCGATTCGCCGCGCAGGTTCGTGCTCCGGTCCGGACGAACACGAACGTCACCCGCGTGCGGCGGACGTCCGACGGCTACGGGATCGAGACGAGCGGCGGCGAGATCCAGGCTCGCACGGTGCTCCTCGCGAGCGGAGCCTGCAACCTGCCCGCGGTGCCGGCGATCTCTGCCGCGCTGCCGCCGGCGGTCCGGCAGCTGACACCGTTCGAGTACCGCAACCCGGGCGAGCTCCCGCGAGGCGGCGTCCTCGTCGTCGGCGCGTCGGCCACCGGCGTGCAGCTCGCCGCCGAGCTGCGGCGCTCGGGGCGTCCGGTGATCCTCTCGGTCGGGGAGCACGTGCGGCTGCCGCGCACGTATCGAGGCCGCGACGTGCTCTGGTGGATGGACGCGTCCGGCGTCTGGAACCAGCGGTACGACGACGTCGACGACCTCGCGCGCGCTCGGCGGCTGCCTTCGCCCCAGCTCGTCGGCACCCCCGAGCGGACGACGCTCGACCTCAACGCGCTGGCGGCCATGGGCGTCGAGCTCGTGGGCCGTTGGTCGGCTGTCCGTGACGGCCGCGCCCTCTTCTCCGGTGGTCTGCGGAACGTGTGCTCGCTGGCCGACCTGAAGCTGGAACGGCTGCTTGACGTCTTCGACGGGTGGGCTCTGATCGGCGGGACCGATCACGTGGTCGCAGCTCCCGAGAGGTTCGCACCGACGGAGGTGCCTCGCTCGGCGAGGCTCGAGCTCGACCTCCGGAGCGGGGAGATCGGGACGATCCTCTGGGCCACGGGATTCCGGCCCGACTTCCGATGGCTCGACGTGCCGGTCGTCGATCCGAAGGGCCGGCTCCGCCACGAGGGCGGTGCCGTCGACAGCCCGGGCCTGTACGCGCTCGGGATGCCCGTCCTGCGGAGGCGCAAGTCGACGTTCATCCACGGCATCGAAGACGACGCGCGCGAGGTGATCGATCACCTCGGCGGCTACCTGGCGGAACTCACGTCGCCCCGCGTCGGAACCGGCGTCTAGCCGGCGTCGCGCGGAGATGGTCCGCCAGAGCGACAGCCGCCGCGGGCGACCGTGTCAGACCACCCTGGGCTCGCGGGGGTTGTCGATGTCCACCTCGAAAAGCCAGAAGTCGCGGCCGGTCACGTGCATGGCCACGTTGTGCACGGGAACGCCGTCGAGGTCGCCGGTGAGGCTGCCGTGATGAGCGTGACCGTGTAGGGCGAGGTGGGGCCGGTGCTTCACGATCGGTGCAGCAAGGCGCTCCGAGCCGAGGACGAGCCAGAGCCGCTCCGACTCGCCCTCGAGCGTCTCGGCCGAAGGCGAGTAGTGCAGGAGCGCGACACGGACGCCGCAGCCGCCGATCCCGGCGAGGCTCGTGTCGAGCGCCTCCACGTCGCGGGTGGTCTCACGGTAGGCCTCGCGGAACAAGGGCTCGCCGAAGTTCGCCCATTCCTTGTCGAAGCCGCCGATGAAGCCCTTGACGCCGGCGATGCCCACCGTCGTTCGGGCCAAGGGGACGATCGTATGGCTGCGCTCGAGCACGACGACGCCGCAGTCGGCGAGGACGGCGGCGATCTCGGTCGCGCGGTCGGACTGCCAGTCGTGATTTCCGAGTACCGCGACGATGGGCACGGCCACGTTGCGACACGCGGCTGCAAGCACACGCGCCTCCTCGACCTGCCCGAGCTGGGTCAGGTCGCCCGCGAGGAGCACGAGCTCCGTTCGCTCGTCGAGCCTTTCCAGCATCGTCCGCAGCCGCGCTTCGTCGTCGATGCCGGCGTGGATGTCGCCCGAGGCGGCAATCCAGACGGTGCGCGGAGAGTCGGCTTCGAGTGTCACGGGTAGTACGTTCCTCATGTCGTCACAGTTCGAAACAATGCTCGATGCGATGCGCCGTGTTGCCGCCGTGCTGCGCGATGCCGAGATCCCGTTCGCCCTCGCGGGCAGCATCGCCGTGTACGCCTGGGGAGGGGCCGACACGGATCACGACGTCGACTTCCTCATCAGGCAGGCGGACGCCGACCGTGCCCTCGACCTTCTCGTCGAGAACGGGTTCCGCGGTGAGCGCCCGCCGGAGGGCTGGCTCTACAAGGCCTTCGACGAGAACGGCTCGATGATCGACCTGATCTACCGTCCAGCGGCGGGCCCGGTCGACGACGCGATGCTCGCGCGGGCCGAGCCCGTGAGCGTGCACGCGATCGTGATGCCGGCCATGACACCCACGGACGTCCTCGTGGGAAAGCTGCACGCGCTCGACGAGCACCGGCTCGACCTTGCGCCGCCGCTCGAGCTGGCCCGCTCCCTCCGCGAGCGGATCGACTGGGCCGAGGTCCGCCGGCAGACGGCCGGCTCGCCCTTCGCCGCAGGCTTCCTCACCGTCGCGTCCGAGCTCGGCCTTCCGACCGAGAGCGCGGAATAGCCTCTAGAACGTCTCGAGCGAGGCGGAGCGCCTGCTTTCGAACTCGAAGAGCTTGAGCGCGATCGCACCGACGAGCGTGTAGGCGACGCCGACGGCGAGCTCCGCCAGGAGAAGGTGCCCGGCCTGGTGGATGCTCGCGCCGGCGAGGATCTCGCGGGCAGCCTCGATGCCGTGGGTGAGTGGGAGGTACGGGCTGATGGCCTGGATCCAGCCGGGGAGTCGTTGGAGAGGGACGTTGGCGCCGGTGAAGATCAGGAAGACGATCAAGGCGATGTTGTTGAGAGCGGTGACGTTTCGCCCACGCAGGCCGATTGCGCCGATGGAGAGACCGAGGGCACTGCAGGAGAACGCCGCGAGCAGGGTGGCGAGCGCGAGGCCCGACAGGGCGGAGAGAGGCGGGTCGAAGTGGAGGAGCAGCCGTCCCGTGGCAAAGCAGAAGGCACCGACGACGAATCCGTTGGCGATCGGGGGAACCGCGCGGCCCAGGAAGAGCGCGAGCCGGCTGGCGGGCGAGGAGAGCAGCGTGCCGAGCGTCTGGGTGCGGCGCTCCCCGGCGATCCCCCAGCCCGTCCCCCAGAGCCCCGGAAGGGAGGCGGCGACGAACGCGTTGCCGACCACGAAGTAGGCGTCGGACTCGGCATGGCTGGTTCGGCCGAGGTAGGCGAAGAAGAGCATCTGGAAAAGCGGCGTGATCACGAGCATCGGCACGTAGATGTACGGATTGAGCCAGCCGAACAGCGCCCGGAAGCTCGTGAGGCCGCCGACGAAGAACACTCGGAGCCAGTTCACGAGAGCGCCAGGGTCGCGCGGGAACGGGCCAGATGCTCGAGCCCGCGCAGGCAGATCGCGGCGACTGCGACGTAGGCGATGCTGAGCCCGACGCAGACGGCGATGTCGCGAAGGGCCGAGCCGCCGAACGCCGCGGCCCGGATCGCGCGCATCCCCCACGTGGGCGCGAGGAGCCACGCGATCGGCGTGACCCATCCCGGAAGCACGGAGAGCGGGACGAGGAGACCGGTGATCAGGAAGCCCGGGTACTCGAACGAGTTGCCGAGAAAGAGGGCCTGGCGGTAGACGATGACCGTCGTCGCGATGATCAGACCCAGCATCCCGATCGCGATCACGGCGACGAGGAGCGCAGCGACGAAGAGCGCGGGGTGGACGACGTGGAGCGGAATGCCGAACACGAGTCGACCCCAGAGCAGGGTCGATCCGAAGGCGTAGATCCCGACCGACGCCGTCGCGATCGTGATCGGCGCGAGGATGGCCAGGAACGGGACGGGTGCGGCGACGAGCAGCTCGAGCGTGCCGAGCCGGCGCTGGAAATCGAGAGCGCCGCTCGAGCCGGTCGTCACCGACGCCCAGATCGCCATTACCGTTGCGCCGAGCGAAGCGCTGAACAGGACTCGCGAGTTGCCGCCGATCCCGAACAGGTAGTAGGCCATGGTGGCGTTCAAGATCGGCCACGCCGTCATTCCGAGGATGTCGAAGCCGGACCGCGAGAGCTGCAGGAAGTGGATCCGGAACCCGTTGACGAGGATCCGGATCAAGCGCCCTGCACCAGTTCGACGTACGCGTCCTCGAGGGTCGGCTCGCGAGAGAGCACCCGTCCCACGTTGGCTCCGTCGAGCTCTCGCAGGAGCACCTGCAACAGCTCCGATCCGGGCGCTGCCTGGACGAGGATCACCTGTGTCTGCTCCCGTGCCTCAACACCGATCGACGTGACGCCGTCGAGGGCACGGAGCCGGTCGAGCATCGCGTCGCTCACGCCGAAGGCTTCGATCTCGACGACCGTGCGATCCGTGACCTTGGCCTTCAGCTCCGCGGGCGTTCCCGTGGCGACGAGGCGGCCGTTCGCGATGACGCCGATCCGATCGCAAAGCTCGTCCGCCTCGAACATGTAGTGCGTCGTCAACAGGACTGTCTTCCCCGCGTCCCGCAGCGACGAGACGGTCTGCCGCAGCTCTCGCGCCCCGACGGGATCCAGCCCGATCGTCGGCTCGTCCAGGAAGATCACCGGCGGGTCGTGCAGCAGGCCACGCGCGATATGCAGGCGCTGCCGCATCCCACGCGAGTAGGTCTCGACGCGCTCACGCTCGCGCCCCGCCAACCCAACCAGCTCGATCAACTCCTCGATCCGCCGCTTCTTCGTGCTCGCCGGGACGCGGTAGACGTCCGCGAAGAAGCTCAGGTTGTCCAGGGCCGAAAGCCGGTCGTAGAGCCCGCGATCCCCGCCGAACACGTAACCGATACGGCGTCGAACCTCACGTGCCTCCCGTGCCACGTCGAAGCCCAGCACCCGCGCCGAGCCCGACGACGGCAGGAGCAAGGTCGTCAGCACCTTGATCGTCGTCGTCTTCCCGGCGCCGTTCGGGCCGAGCAGGCCGAAGAGCTCGCCAGGCTCGACCGAGAACTCGATCCCGCGGACCGCCTCGACGAGCTTCCGCCGCCGCCGCAGGATCCCCACGCTCGAGCGGTAGCTGCGGACCAAGCTCTCGACCTCGATCGCAGCCACCCACTCGACACTAACGCCTCTGCTGATTCGCGGCGATCACCTACCGGCATCGCTGTTTCCCGCGCGAACGGACGAGCACGCGGCCAGGGGCAGCAGCGATATCGGTGAGCTGCCGTCGCGGCGACGGTCTCCCGGCCGCACGCTCGCGAGCCCGGAGGAGGGACGTCCGCAGTGCAGAAGATGAGGGCGTGGCGGATGTGCCCGACACGCTGGTCCTGACGCGCCACCGCGACCTCGATGGGATGTACCGCAGCGCGATCTGGTGCCGCCGCATTGTCCTCGCGCTGCTGACCCTGGCCGCCGCCCTCGGGCTCGCCAACGTCTTCGGGCAGCGCCCGGCGACGATTCGCGCAGCTACACCCGAGGCGATCGTCTCGCTCTACGCTCCCACGGCGATTCGCGGCGGCGACTTCATGGAGGCCCGCTTCCACATCACAGCGAGGAAGGACATCAAGAAGGCGATCCTCCGCCTCGACCCCGGCTGGGGCGAGAGCATGAGCATGAACACGGTCGAGCCTTCGCCGGTCAGTCAGGCGAGCGACAACGGCCGCTTCTCCTTCGAACTGGGGCACATCCCGGCGGGGAAGTCGTTCATCCTCTTCATGCAGTTTCAGGTCAATCCGACGAACATCGCCTGGCGCCGCCCGCAGAACGTCGAGCTCGACGACGGCAGCCACGTCATCGCCCGCCTGCACCGCACGATCACGATCTTCCCCTAACGATGGATCTCGTTCTCCGCGCAATCGTCGTCTTCGCCTTCGTGCTCCTGCTCACCCGTGTGATCGGCAGGCGTGAGCTGGGCTCGATGCAGCCGTTCGATCTCATCTTGCTGATCGTCCTCGGAGACGCGTTGCAGCAGGGGCTCACCCAGGACGACTATTCGCTGACCGGCGCCGTCCTCGTCGTAGGCACGATCGCCGTGCTCCAGGTCTTCGTCTCCTGGCTCAGCTACCGCTTCCCCCGCAGCCGGCCGATCCTCGAAGGGGAGCCCATCATCGTCGTGCAGGACGGCACCGTGATCGAACGGAACCTGAAGCGGGAACGGCTCACGGTCGAGGAGATCGCCGAAGAGGCACGCATGCAGCAGATCGCCCACCTCTCCGAGGTCCGCTACGCGATCCTCGAGACCAGCGGCACCATCAGCTTCATCAAGAAATGACGGCGCCAAGTGAGGCGCGGGCTTCTCGCGGCCCTGTGTTGCGCCACGAGCCTGCCTGAAGGTCGTCAGGTGAGCCGCGTCGATCCTGCGCGGGTCGGCGAGCTGGATCTCGACGAGTGCGCGGTCGCCGGGTCGGGGGAAGTCGCCCGATCGGGATCGACGTCTTCGGCGGGCGTCGGAGGATCGGCGGGAGAGTCCTTCAGGGCTGTGGTGCGGGGTACGTGGTTCGCCTCGAGGTAGGCCTTGATGAGCCGGAAGGAGTCCGGCAGCCAGCGGAGCCGATCGACCATCGTGGCTTCTCTCGTCGTGAGGAGCGTGTAGCCGCATGCTTCGGCGATCGCATAACCGCTCTCGGGGACTCCGAACCTCGCGAGCCACTTCTCGTCGCCCGCAACCTGCAGCGCCCGTTCGACGACGGCGAGCTCGCGTACCGCCCGGTCGAGCGCGGGATCCCCGTGGAGGCCCACACACGATGAATTCCCACGTCGTGCGCGGCCAAACCCGCGCACGACGTTCTCGCGACCCGGAGCGTGGCCTCGCGATTTCGCGCGTCTCCGGGGCTACGGAGAGATCGACGCGGCGAGCATCGATACGTTCGACGAGCTTCTCCAGCACCTGCCCGAGACCGACGAGAGCATCGACCGCTCGACCAGAGCTTCCTCGCCCTTGACGGCGTCGGCGGCGTCGCCGGTCAGGTCGACGCGGTGCGATCGCTGCGCTGTGTCCTCGTGAACCCGTAGGCCGGTTCCGAGCGAGGCCCTGCGGTTTCCGTCAGACGACGTGGCCCTCGTAGCGGGCCTGCTCCTCGGCGGTCCGCTCCGCTGCGGGCAGCGCCTCGAGCCGCTCGTCGGGAATCGGCTCGCCGCTCTCGACGGAGACACCGAAGGTCCCCTCCTCGAGCCTCCGCTCGGCCCTCCCGACGGCCTCGACCTGCTCGCGCAGGTCGTCCGCCTGCCCCTCGTCGAGCTCCGCCTGAAACGTCTCGGTGCCGAGGTCGGCGTCGTCGGTCGGGCTGAGCTCCTCGAGCTCCGCGGGCGTATCCCCGCTCCGTCGATCCCTCAAGAGGCTCTCGAGCCGCCGCCGCTCAGCCGCCAGCAGCTCCCGTGCGCGTGTCGCGTCCATCTAACGTGAAGTTACCCGCTCGCGCAGATGTTTAGACAATCCTCGGGTCGGTAATGCCTGGAGTCTCGGCGGAGAGGGCGCGCGCCCACTCTGTGATCGCGGCCCTCCCCGCCGGATTTTCGGCGGGCCGCCGGCACGACGCTTCTAGAAGATCGGATGCCTCTAGAAGATCTCCGGGCACCACGGATGGAGACCGTGGTGGAAGATCAAGTCGGCACGCTCGATAGCACCGGCCGTCAGTTCTTCGACGTGGCCGCCCTGCGCGAGTTGAGCGAAGCCGAGTCCGCCGA
>DASZLW010000220.1:0-2620 GCA_035552175.1 Gaiellaceae bacterium
ATCGACCTCTCTCTCGACAACCAGGCGGCGAAGACACGGTTCTGGAACGCGTTCAAACCAGTCGGCCCCTGGTGGGCCGAGCTACCGCCCTACTGATCCTGCTCGCCGCGCTCTGGGCGTGGTACGAGGCGGCACCGCACATCCACCGGCTCTCGCTGTGGCACGAGGTCGCAGTCGTCGGCATCGTGTTGATGCCGGCCGTCTTCGCGCTCGCGTGGCTCGCGCTGCCGTTCCGGGAGTCCCCGCTCGTCCCGATGCTCGTCACGGCCGCGGTGCTCGTGGCGGCTGCGATCGGGCTCGGCCTCGCACATTTCGACGTCGCGTCGAACTTCGCGAAGTTCGCGGCATTGACGACGATCGCCTGGATCTTCCTGCGCGTCTTCGAGGGCCTCTACCTCGTGGCGCTCGTCGCCTGCATCATCCCGTTCGTCGACGCCTACTCGGTCTGGCGGGGCCCGACCCGGTCGATCACGAACAACCACCCGTCGCTGTTCACGAAGCTGTCGATCGAGTTCGTCGTCCCGAGCGACCGGCCGGCGAGGCTCGGCCTGCCGGACGTGATGTTCTTCGCGCTCTTCCTCGGCGCGACCGCCCGCTTCGGCCTTCGCACGGGGTGGACGTGGCTGACCATGTGCATCGGGCTCGGCGCGACTATCGCCCTCACGACCTACTGGTCGAACGGAGGCCTCCCGGCACTGCCCGCGATCTCGATCGGCTTCCTGCTCCCGAACATCGACCTGATCTGGACGCGCGTCCGGCGTGAGCTCGCCGGGCAGCGGGCCGACGTCGCACCCGACGGTTAGCCGTCCTCAGCCGCGTTCGAGCAGCGACACGGACTCGACGTGCGGCGTGTGCGGGAACATGTCGAGAGGCCGTGTGCGCACGAGCCGGTAGCCGTACTCCTCGATCAGGCGCTTCGCGTCTCCGGCCAGGGTCGTCGGGTTGCACGAGACGTAGATGACGCGAGGCGCGGCGAGCTCGCCGAGTCGCTTCAACGCCTTCCCCGCAAGGCCTGCGCGGGGCGGGTCGACGACGACGAGGTCGGGGTCGCCGGCGCGGTCGCGGAGGTCGCGGAGCACCTGCCCGACGTTCCCGGCGAAGAACGCCGCGTTGCCGATCCCGTTCAGCTCGGCGTTCTCGATCGCGCACGCGACCGACTCCTCGGAGATCTCGATCCCCCAGACTGTGAGCGACTGCCGGGCGAGCGCGAGGCCGATCGTGCCGATCCCGCAGTAGAGGTCGTAGACGGTCTCCGTTCCGGTGAGGGCGGCCTCCTCGCGCACCATCTCGTAGAGCCGCTCCGCCATCCCGGTGTTCGTCTGCAGGAACGCATTCGGGCGGACGCGGAACCGGAGCCCTCCGATCTCCTCTTCGATCGCCTCCTCGCCCCAGAGGAGCGCGGTCGGCAGGTTCGTGACCTCGGAGGGGGAGTCGTTCACCGTCCACTGGATCGACCGCACCTCCGGGAAGGCCGTGAGCACCTCGATCAGGCGCTCGCGGTCGAAGCGCTCACGCTCGTGCGTGACGAGCTGGACGAGCGCCTGCCCCGTGTTCCGTCCCTCGCGGACGATCAGGTGGCGCAGGTAGCCCTTTGCCTCTGCCTGGCTGTAGGCGGGGAGACGCTCCTCGCGCGCCCACTCGCGCATCGTGTTGCGGATCGCGTTGCCGAAGTCGGTCGTCAGCCAGCAGCGATCGATGTCGAGCACCTCGTCCCAGCGGCCCGCGCGGTGGAGCCCGAGCTCGGGCCCGTCCTCGCCTGGATAGAACGAGTACTCCATCTTGTTCCGGTAGTGGAAGCGCGCGTCGGCGGCGACGATCGGCTCGAGCGGCGGCTCGACGATTCCCGCGATCCGCGTGAGGGAGTCGCGAACCCAGGCGTGCTTGGCCGCGAGCTGCGACTCGTAGGCGAGATCCTGGAAGCGGCAGCCGCCGCAGGACGGGTAGTGCGCGCACGGCGCCTCGACGCGCTGCGGGCCTGCCTCGATCACCTCGGTCATCACCGCCTCGGCATGGCGGCGCTGCACCTTGGTCACGCGTGCGCGAACCCTGTCGCCGGGCAGGCCGGCGCGCACGAAGACGACGAACCCGTCGAGGCGCGCGACGCCGTTCCCGCCGAAGGCGAGCGAATCGACGTCGAGCTCGAGCTCCTCGTCGCGTTGCACGGGCGCGGCCATCTCTTGAGGGTATGGCACCGGGCCCGGGCCGGGTGTTCGGAGCTGTCGGACGACGCTCGCCGGCGGCTACTGGACGACGGTGACGTACACCGAGCGCGGCTTCGGGCCGTCGAACTCGCACAGGAAGATCGCCTGGTAGCGCCCGAGCGCAGGCTCGCCGTCGCGCAGCGGGATCAACACCTGTGCCCCGGCGACGGACGCGCGGCCGTGCGAAGCGCCGTTCGGGCCGTCGGCATCGTCGTGGCGCCAGCCCCAGTCGGAGCCGACGATCTTCTCGAACCCCCGCTCGAGGTCCTCGACCAGGACGGGATCGATCTTCTCGTTGATCGTGATCGCGGCGGTCGTGTGCGGCACGTAGACGAGCACGGCGGCGCCCGACTCCCCGGCGATCGCCTCCCGGACGCGTTCGGTGATGTCGATGAGCTGCGTCTTGCGCTCGCTCGTGA
>DASZLW010000221.1:0-5775 GCA_035552175.1 Gaiellaceae bacterium
TGGTTCGGCGTCCGCAGCACCTCGAGCGTGACGTTGACGACGAGCGCCCCGATGATCACCCCGCCGATGCTTCCCGAGCCGCCGAGGATGAGGATGGCGTAGATCATGATCAGGAGCGGCGTGTCGAAGTCGCTCGAGAACACGTTCGTGTGCTCGGAGGCGAAGAGCGTCCCGGTGAGCCCGGCAACGCCGGCGCCGAAGGCGAACGCGAGCAGTTTCAGCCGGTTCACGGGCATCCCCATCAGCTCGGCCGCCAGCGGGTCTTCGCGCAGCGAGCGCCATGCCCGGCCGGTGCGGGACGCGCTCACGAGATAGATCCCGCCGAGGACGACCACGAAGAAGATGAGGGCCGCGTAGTAGTTGCCGGCGAGCGAGGTGAGGCTGTGCCCGAAGAGGTGGAATTGATCGATGTCGACGAGGCCGTTCGGCCCGTTCGTGACGTTGTAGCTCCGTGTGAGGCCGAGCACGGAGATTCGCTGCCCGTTGTTCGTGACCGTGACGAAGAGCTGCCCGAAGAAGAGCGTGACGATCGCGAGGTAGTCCCCGAGGAGTCGACGCGAGGGGAGCGCGACGAGGAAGCCGAGCAGCACGGTGGCTGCGACGACGACCGGAAGGATCGCGGCGGTCGGCCAGTGGAGCCGGAACTGTGGCGAGGCCAGCATGCCGTACCCGTACGCGCCGAAACCGAAGAACGCGACGTAGCCGAGGTCGAGGAGGCCGGCGAAGCCGACGACGACGTTGAGCCCGAGCGCGAGCAGCATGTAGGTCAACGTGTCGAAGCCGACCTGGATCACATAGCCGTTACCGGTGAAGACCGGGACGAGCGCCGCCGCGACAAGGAATGCGGTGAAGAACGCGGGTTGAGGGAGGGCGGCAGCACGCCGTCGCATCGCCCCGACGGGGCCGCCGAGACCCTCGCGCCGCGCACCGTGGGACGCGACCCACTCGTCGGCGCCGATCCTCGGCTGCCTGCTCGGGCCGTCGGGCGGCGGCGCCGGTGCGCCGGGAGTCTCGGGCGGCATCGTGGTCCCGGCTCCGCTCAGACCTTCTGGACCGTCGCGCGCCCGAGCAGCCCGCTCGGGCGGAGGATCATCACGGCGATCAGGAGCACGAACACGATCGCATCGGAGAAGGTGGACGAGATGAAGCCGATGGTGAACGACTCGGCGAGGCCGATCGCGAGCCCTCCGACGACGGCGCCGGGCAGGTTCCCGATCCCGCCCACGACCGCAGCCGTGAAGGCCTTCAGCCCTGCTTCGAAGCCCATGTAGGGCCAGACGTTCTGGTAGACGATGCAGTTGAAGACACCTGCCGCCCCCGCGAGCGCGGAGCCCACGAAGAAGGTGACCGCGATCACGCGGTTGACGTCGATTCCCATCATCTCCGCCGCCTGCCGGTCGAAGGAGGTGGCGCGCATCGCACGCCCGGTCTGCGTGCGATTGACGAAGAAGGTGAGCGCCAGCGTCAGGATCACCGCGCCCGCCACCGCGATGATCTGCGGGAGCCCGACGCGATAGCCGGACGGGAGGGTGAAGCCGGTCGACCAGAGCGAGCCGTTCTTCCAGCTATACGTGTTGTAGCTCTGGAACTCCGAGCCGAGCAGCAACACGGCACCGTTCTCGAGGAAGAACGACACGCCGAGCGCTGTGATCAGCGGCGCTATCCGCGGCGCCTCTCTCAGGCGTCGGTAGGCGAATCGTTCGATCATGACGCCGAGCAGCCCGCCGCCGAGCGTGGCGGCGCAGAACATGAGGAGCAGGAGAAGCACGAGCGGAATCGAGATCGCGAGAGCTCCGCCGAAGACGGTGAGGATCCCGTAGCCGATGAACGAGCCCACCATGTAGATGTCGCCGTGGGCGAAGTTCAGCAACTTCAGGATCCCGTAGACCATCGAGTATCCGAGCGCGATCAGCGCGTAGATGCTGCCGTGGACGATCCCGGCGACGAGGTCCGTGACGAAGGAGTTCCAGTTCATCGGGATCGAGGATCGGGGGGCACGGCCCGAGCCGTGCCCCCCGGGTCGAGTCGCTCTAGGCGACCGTCACGTACTTGCCGTTCGCGATCTTGAAGATGTGGAACGCGGCACCGGACACGTCACCGTTCGGGGTGAAGGCCATCGGGGTGCCGAGGAGCGTCTTTGCGATCTTCTGCTTGGCGAGTGCCGCCCGCAGCGATGCGCGGGTGACAGTGCCCTTCCCGGCGGCGCAGGCGGCGGCGGCCGCCTGGCCGTACAGCTGCACGGCGACGAAGTTCGGCGCGCCGAACGGGCTCGTGCCGCCCTTCGGGAATGCCTTCTTGTACCCGGCGACGATCGCCTTGTCTGCGGCGATGGTCGTCACGTCGGCCGCGAAGAACGACACGTAGTTGCCGCTCGCGTTGAACTTCGACGAGTCGAAGCTGCCGTCGGAGGCGAACACGACCGCGGACTTGCCCTGGGCCTTGAGCTGCTGCGCGAGGAGCTGAGTCTGCGAGGCGAGCTGGAAGGGCGTGAACACGACCTTGTCGCTTCCGACCTTGCCGACGAGTGCGGAGAAGTCGGTGTCCTTCTGGCTGATCGACTCGGAGTCGACCTTGACGCCCGCCTTCGTGAGCGCGGCCTTGACGATCGTTGCGAGCCCAGTCGAGTACGACTCCTCATCGTCGACGATCATGACGGAGTCGCCCTTCTTCACGCCCAGGTGGCTCATCATGTAGTTCGCATCCGTCGGTCCCTGCACGCTGTCGTTCGGGACGACGCGGAAGAAGTACCCCTTGAGCTTCCCGTTGGTGAGCGCCGGGTTCGTTGCCGAGCCCGAGACGAATGCGAGGCCGGCCTTCTTGAGGATCCCCGACGACGCGAGGACCTCCTGGCTTCCCGCAGGCCCGATCACGCCGACGATGCTCGAGTTCGACGCGAACGACTGCGACACCGTCGAGGAGATCGCCGGGTTGAGTTGCGTGTCGCCCTGCACGATGCTGATCTTCACAGGGTGTGTCTTGTTCCACAGCTCGGCGCTGTAGAGCGCCCAGTTGAGTTGATCGTCGCCGATCGAGGCTGCCGGTCCGGTGAAGGGTCCTTCCATGCCGATCTGGATCGGGATCGAGCACGAAACGCTGGCCGGAGCCGCGGCCTTGCTCGTCGCCGCGGGACTCGCGACACCTGCGAGCACGAGCGCGACCGAGGCGACGACACCCCCGATCGCGATCACTAGTGGTCCTCTAACCATCAAATCCTCCTTCGACTTGGGCCGGTAGGCCGTTGGAGGATTCCGCGGGCCCGAAGCGTGTGGTGGGTTTCTCGAATCACGGGCGACGCGAGAGCATCGCGCGAACAGGCGCCGATCCTACGTCGTTGCCGCCGGTGGAACAACCCGGTGTCGTCTTCCGTTCCGTGTGGCGTGCGCCGGGCTTTTCGCGGTTCAGTAGATTCGTCCTCGTGGAGTACTGCCTCGCTCGCACCGATCTCGAGCCCGCGCAGGCGGCGGGCGACGCGGTGTCGGTGCTCGCGCTCTTCGATGACGCTCGCGGCTGCGAGAAGTTTGCGCAGCGCGTCCTGACGTTCCCGGCGGGGGTGGAGATCGCGAGGATCGACGAGGAGCACGACGAGGTCCTGTACGTCCTTCGGGGCGCCGGTCGAGCCGTCGCGGGCGACTCGCGTGCCGAACTCGCGCCGGATGTCTCGATCTACGCCGGGCGCGGGACCGCCTGGGCGATCGAGGCCTCCGAAGAGCTCGAGCTCGTCTCGGTGCTCGTCCGCGATCCAGAGCCGGTCGACGCGGGCAGCTTCGGCACCGTCGACATCCAGGCCGAGACGCGCGGGACGGCGACGGCGTCGAGGCAGTTCACCCTCGGAGCCTGGGCCGGAACGGGCTGCCTCTCCGTCACGCAGTTCGTCGGCTTCGTCCCGCCGGGACGCGCACCCGACCACTACCACCGCTACGACGAGGTGATCTACATCCTCGAGGGAACGGGAATCCTGCACATCGACGGCGAGCAGGCGCCGGTCGGGCCCGGCTCGTGCATCCATCTGCCGCGGATGCTCGTGCACAGCCTCGAGAACAGCGGCGACACCGAGCTCCGCCTGCTCGGAGTGTTCCGTCCGTCGGGGTCGCCCGCCGAGGCGTACTACCCTGACGGCACGAGGGCCGTCTACGAGGAGGAGTCGTAAGTGCCGAGAATCGAGCGCACCGCCGTGATCAAATGGGAAGGGAACCTCGCACGGGGCTCCGGGTTGATCTCGGCCGGATCGTCGGGCGCGTTCATCGAGCTGCCCTACTCGAACGCGACGCGGATCGGGCAGCCTGAAGGGAAGACGAGCCCTGAGGAGCTCCTCGCGGCGGCGCACGGCGGATGCTTCGCGACGTCGCTTGCGGGGGAGCTGACCGGCCTCGGTCACCCGCCCGAGTGGCTCGAGGTCTCGTGTCGGGTCGTGATGGACGAGGTGGTGGGAGACGGCCATCAGATCGTCGGCTCGGAGGTGACCGTGCGGGCATCGGTGCCCGGGGCGGACGAGGAGACGTTCGACCGGGCGGTCGACCTGGGCGACGAAGGGTGCCCGTTTTCGGCACTGCTCAAGCGGTCGGGAGCCTCGGTGAGCGTGCAGGCCGAGCTCGTCCCGGGTTGACGCGGGTCCCGGGCGGGACGGCGGCGCCTCGTCGTTAGCATCGCCTCCGTGCAGATGCTCAGGCGGACACCTCTCTACGAGAAGCACGTCGAGGCGGGCGCGCGGCTCGTGCCGTTCGCCGGCTGGGAGCTGCCCGTGCAGTACAGGGGCGTGATCGCCGAGCACAGAGCTGTCCGAACCGACGCCGGCGTGTTCGACGTCTCTCACATGGGCGAGATCGAGGTCGAGGGCCCGGCCGCCGCCGAGCACCTGCAGAGCGTGCTCTCGAACGACATCGCGCGGCTCGAGGAGGGGGATGCGCAGTACACGCTCCTCACGAACGAGTCGGGCGGGATCATCGACGACCTCATCGTCTACCGCACCGGGCGGTGCCGGTACCTGCTCGTCGTGAACGCATCGAACCGGACGGCGGACTTCGAATGGCTTGCCGCGAAGGAGCTGCGCGGATCGGACGTCCGGGACGTCTCGGACGAGTACGCGCTCCTCGCCGTGCAGGGCCCGCGGGCGCTCGAACGGCTCGGGCTCGACCGCGGCCCCGCGTTCACGTGGTCGATGGGCGCCGTCGACGGGATCGAGGTCATGATCGACCGCACCGGCTACACGGGCGAGGAGGGGGTAGAGCTCGCGTGCGCTCCGGAGGACGCGCCGGGTCTCTGGGACGCGATCCTCGCCCGCGGCGTCGTCCCTTGCGGCCTCGGCGCGCGCGACACGCTCCGGCTCGAGGTCTGCTACCCGCTGCACGGCAACGACATCGGGCCGCAGTGGGACGCGATTTCGAGCGGTCTCGGCTGGGTCTGCGCGCTCGACACCGATTTCACCGGAGCCGCGCCGCTGCGCGAGATCAAGGCGGCAGGCCCGGAGCGGAAGCTGGTCGCGTTCCGGATGACCGAGGCAGCGATCCCCCGGCAGGGTATGGCGATCGAGGGCGGCGGCGAGGTCACCTCCGGGTCGCATTCGCCGATGCTCGACGCCGGGATCGGCCTCGGCTACGTGCCGGCGGCGATGGCGAGCCCCGGGAGCGAGCTGACGGTCGACGTGCGCGGCCGCGCCCGCCACGGCGCCGTGACGACGAAACCCATCTACAAGCGAGAGGAGTGAAATGGCCGCCGGCGAGACCTATCCCGACGATCTGCTCTACCACCGCGAGCACGACTGGGCCCGGATCGACGGGG
>DASZLW010000222.1:0-3681 GCA_035552175.1 Gaiellaceae bacterium
TCGGCGGTTCGCTGGGGCGTCGCCGGGAACATCGTCGTCGCCTGGCTCCTCACCATTCCCGCCGCCGCGCTCGTTGCGGCGGCCTGCTACTGGCCGGTCGAGGCGATCTTCTGATGCGGGTCGGCCTCGGATCGGGAAGCGGCGAGATGTTCGGGCTGTTCGCCGAGGCGGGCGAGAACGCGGTCAAGATCGCCGAGGCCGCCGAGCTGCGGTTCCGCGACTACCCCTCGGGCGCCGTCTCGCAGGAGGACATCAAGGATCTCGAGCACGCCGGCGACCGGATCGTCTCGGATCTCCTGCGTTCGGTCGAGAGCCAGTTCATCACGCCGTACGATCGCGAGGACATCGTCACGCTCGCGTTCGCCGTCGACGAGGTGCCGGACAAGATCGAGAGCGCCTGCGAGCTGCTCGGCCTCTACGGTGTCGAGGCGCCGACCCGGCAGTCTCTCGAGTTGTGCGGCCTGCTCGTCCGCGCGACCCGCGAGCTCGCGAAACTGCTGGCGGGCCTCAAGGGCTATCGCGGCTCCGCGCCGGAGATCCTTGCCGTCAAGGGCATCGAGGACGAGGCCGACCGCGTCGCGCGTGCCGCCCGGGCCGGGCTCTTCAGGGACGACCGGATCGACCCGATGATCGTGATCCGCTGGAAGGGCATCTACGAAGCGCTCGAGGATGCCGTCGACGCGTGCGAGACCGCCGCACACCGCGTCGGGAACATCCTCGTCAAGAACGCGTAGCTCGGCTGCACGTCGAGCTCGAGTAGAGCTCGGTCACGACGTTCTCGTGACGAAGTTGGCACACATCCGTCACAGACACGTGACACGTTGTCGAGATAGAATCGATGTTGAGGGCGGTGGGGTTGCGGCCCCACCCTGGGCGGGGGTGCGCCCGGTACAACCGTTCGGGACACGCCCGAAGAAGCCATTTTCGCTCTGGAGCGTCTCAGCCTGCGAGCAGGACGAGCGCGACCGTCCCCAGCCCGAGCACGACTCCCGCGGCGAGAAGCGCGAGGGCGAGCCTCTGGTCGAGCGGTGAGAACTCGCCGCGGTCGACCGCCCGCTCGACCGAGCGCCCGCGGAGGTGGCCGACGACGATGCAGAGCACGCCGAGGAGGCCGTAACCGGCACCGACCACCTCGTACGGCCACTTCGTGACGTGCGAGAGGCCGGGGACGACGCGGCCGACGCCGACGCAGACGGCGAGCGAGGTGAGGCCCGTGCGCCACCAGGCGAGGTAGGTGCGCTCGTTCGCGAGGCGTGTTCGGCGGGCGGCGTCGTACGTCTCGTCTGGCGGCAAACCGCGTCGAAGCTTACGCGGGGTGGGACGCGTCGGTGAGCTCGCGGAACTCACCGGTGACGAGGTAGGCGATCTGCTCGCCGATGTCGACCGCGTGGTCGCCGATCCGCTCGACGCAGCGGGAGACGACGAGCATCCGCAGCCCGTACTCGCGCTCCTCGGGGGAGTCGCCCAGGGTCAGCATGTCGCTGACGGCGTCACGGTTCGCGCGGTCGATCAGGTCGTCGAGGTCGTTGAGCGACCGGGCCTTGTCGACGTCTCGGTTCGCGAACGCGTCGAGAGCGACGCGGATCATCTGTTCGGCGCGCCGGCCCATGTCCTCGAGTGAGCTCATGATCCGTTCGTCGCTGACGTCGAGCCCGCCCATCAGCTTCGTGAGCTTCGCCACGGTCACGCAGTAGTCGGCCATCCGCTCCAGATGCAGGTTCACCCGGAGCACCGCGAGGACGAGGCGCAGGTCGACGGCGACGGGCGTCTGCCGGGCGAGGAGCGACTGCACGCCGGTCTCGATCGCGAGGTAGCGGCGGTCGATCTCGTCGTCGAACCCGATCACCTCGTCCGCGAGCTCGTCGTCGCCGCGGGCGAGCGCGTTCAGCGCCGAGCGGAGCGCCCGGAGAACGAGATCGCCCTCTTCCTGGAGGTCGGCCTCGAGCTGTTCGAGCTCCTCGTGGAACGGCTTCCTCATCCGAAGCGGCCCGTGACGTAACCCTCCGTTCGCTCGTCGGACGGCTGAGTGAAGATCTTCTCGGTCGAGTCGTACTCGACGAGGATGCCGTGCCGGCTTCCATCCTCCTCCACCTGGAGGCTGAAGAACGCCGTCATCTCGGCGACGCGCGCCGCCTGCTGCATGTTGTGCGTGACGATCACGAGCGTGTAGTCGCGCTTGAGCTCGTGCATCAGGTCCTCGATCGCCTGCGTCGAGATGGGGTCGAGGGCGGAGGCCGGCTCGTCGAGGAGCACCACGTCCGGCTCGACGGCGATCGCGCGCGCGATGCAGAGACGCTGCTGCTGGCCGCCGGAGAGACCGAGCGCCGAGCGCTTGAGCCGGTTCTTCACCTCGTCCCAGATCGCGGCGCGCCGGAGCGCCTGCTCCACCCGGTCGTCGAGTGAGTCCTTCATGCCGAGGATGCGCAGGCCGTAGGCGACGTTGTCGTAGATCGACTTCGGAAACGGGTTCGGGCGCTGGAAGACCATCCCGATCCGGCGCCGCACCTCGATCGGGTCGACGCCGGGGCCGTAGAGGTTCGTGCCCTGGTAGAGGAGGCTGCCCCCGACGCGCGCGCTCGGCACCAGGTCGTTCATCCGGTTCAGGCAGCGCAGGAACGTCGACTTGCCGCAGCCGGAGGGGCCGATCAGCGCGGTGATCGCGTTCTTGTAGATCTCGAGCGAAACGTCGCCGACCGCAAGCGCCTTCCCGTAGTGCACGGAGAGGTCGTGGATGTCGAAGACAGCCTCTTTCGTCGCCGGGGCGGCGGGGATCTCCGATGGTCCCGAGAGGGGTCTTCCTGGCGTCGCCAACGCAGGCCCGTCCGACTTTGGCGGCTCCACGACGTTCACTGCATCGAGTGTCGCGGGCCGGCTCCGGCCGCTGGGTACATGCTGGGTGAACGTTTCGTGACGAAGTGGTGACGGCCCCTCGCGCCTGAGCGCTTCCCCTGGAAATGTGTCGTCCGTGGAAGCGGCAGCCGCCCCTGCAGCCGGACTGCGCCGGACCCGTCGAGCCCTCGATCGGTTCGGCGACCGCGCGCTCCTCGTCGTCACCGGCCTCGCCGCGGTGTTCGCGATCGCGACCGTCGGGCTGATCGTCTGGCAGGTGGTCGACAAGTCGCTGCCGGCGATCCGCCACTACAACATCGCGTTCGTCTGGAACAGCACGTGGAACCCGGTCACCGACGTCTACGGAGCACGCGAGTACGTGATCGGCACGCTCGTCACCTCGTTCGGTGCGCTCCTGATCGCGGCGCCGCTCTCCGTCGCGATCGGGCTCTTCCTCAGCGAGCTCGCCCCGCCGGCCGTCCGCGGACCGGTCGGATCGCTCGTCGACATGCTCGCTGCGGTGCCGAGCGTCGTCGTCGGGCTCTGGGGGATCTACGTGCTCCTCCCGGTCGTCCACGGGAACGTCGAGCCGTGGCTGCACAGCGCACTCGGGTTCATCCCGATCTTCGGCTCGCCGCAGGCGGCGGGCGTCTTCCCGGCGATGCTCGTGCTGGCGATCATGGCCACGCCGATCACGTCGTCGATCTGCCGCGAGCTGTTCTCGAGCGTGCCGCGTGAGCTCGAGGAGGCGGCGATCGGCCTCGGCGCCACGCGCTGGGAGATGGTCAAGGGGGTGGTGATCCCGTCCGTCAAGGGCGGGGTCGTCGCCGGCATCATCCTCGGCCTCGGGCG
>DASZLW010000223.1:0-6936 GCA_035552175.1 Gaiellaceae bacterium
GGTCAGCATCTCGTACATCACGATCCCGAGCGAGTAGAGATCGGAGCGGGGATCGACCGGCTTCCCGCGCGCCTGCTCCGGCGAGAGGTACTGCGCCGTGCCGACGATCGAGCCCGCCTCCGTCATCTGCGAGGCGCCCGAACGCGCGATCCCGAAGTCCGTGACCTTCACGTTCCAGTCGGGGCTCACGATCACGTTGTGCGGCTTGATGTCGCGGTGGACGATGTCGTGTTTGTGCGCCTCGCCGAGCGCGCTCAGGATCTCGCGTGCGAACTTGATCGCCGTGAGCGGCGGAGTCGGCCCTTTCCGGACGAGCAGCTCCTTGAGCGTCGGCCCGTCGAGGTACTCCATCGAGATGTAGTAGGTGCCTTCCGCCTCCCCGCGGTCGTACACGCGGACGATGTGCGGATGCGACAGGCGTGCGGCGTTCCGCGCCTCCCGCTTGAACCGCTCGACGAACTGATCGTCGCGGGCGTGCCGCTCGTTCAGCATCTTGAGCGCGACGTTCCGGCCGAGCTCGTCGTCCTCGGCGAGGTACACCTCGGCCATCCCGCCCGAACCGAGCTTGCGCAGGATCGTGTAGCGCCGGTCGAACCGGCGGCCGATCAGCGGATCCTTCGGGTCAGCGGCCATTCGTCACCGTTTTCCCGTTCGACGTCGCGGGCAGGATCGCCTGCATGAGCTGCTTCGCGATCGGCGCCGCGACGGCGCCGCCGAAACCGTTGTCCTGGTAGGACACCAGCACCGCTCCGGCGACGACGGGATCCTCGGCCGGCGCGAAGAAGATGAACCACGCGTCGTAGACCTTGTTGCACGAGCATGTCTCGGCGGTGCCCGTCTTGCCGGCGACGACCACGCCGGGGATCTGCGCCGTCTCGCCCGTGCCGGCCTGGACGACCTCGACCATCATGTTCTTGATGTCCGCAGCGGTCGTCGGCTTCGTCGCCTGGCGAAGCACGTGCGGATGGGGCTTCGTCACGACCGAGCCGCTCGGGGAGAGGATCTCCTTGATGAGCGTCGGCCGCATCTCGACCCCCTTGTTCGCGATCGCCCCGGCGACCATCGCCATCTGCAGCGGGGTCACGAGCAAGTCGCCCTGGCCGAACGCGGTGCGTCCGGGGTCGACGCTCGAATATTGGGCCGCCGAGTGGGGATCGAAGAGCGTCGGGCCCTTGTAGAGGCCGGAGGCCGAACGCGCGTCCGACGGCGTCTCGAGCGGCGGCACCGAGTAGAAGCCGAACTTCTTCGCCTCGTCGAGCATCCTCTGGGCACCGAGCTTGATCCCGATCTGGCAGAAGACCGCGTTGATCGAGTGCTGGAAGGCCTCGGTGAGGTTCACGAGCCCGAACGCCTCGGGGCCGGTCTGGTCGAGCGCGTTCGAGATCTTCTGGCCGTACTCGGTGCAGTAGCCGCGGTCGTCGAACGACGAGCCCGGCCTGTAGACGCCGTCGTCGATCGCGGCCGCGGCGGTGATCGTCTTGAACGTCGAGCCCGGCGGGTAGAGGCCCTGCGTCGCGCGGTTCAGGAGCGGCGAGGCCGCCTCCGGCGGGCAGGGGCTCTTCGTCGCCTGCACGCGGCCGTAGCCGTTCGGCTCCTCGATCAGGTTCGGGTCGTAGCCCGGCGTCGACGCCATCACCTCGACGGCGCCCGTCTTCGGGTTCATGACGACGGCGGCACCGCACGTTCCGGCGAGCAGCCGCTGAGCGAGTCGCTGTGCCCGGGAGCGGATCGTCAGGACGACGCTGTTCCCCTTGATCGTCGTCCCCTTGAGCCGGTCGCCGACGGTGTCGAGGAGCGTGCCGATATCCGCGTTCGAGCCCGTCAGGTACGTGTTCTCCCCTTCCTCGATCCCGGCCCGCGAGCGACTCTGCGTCGAGTAGCCGACGACCTGCGAGGCGAGCCCCTTGGAGGGGTAGGTGCGGAAGTAGAGCGTCTCGCCGTCGACCTTCTTCTTCACGTTCGTCGCGAGGAGCGTGTGGCCGTTCGCGGCGTAGATCGTCCCGCGGTCGATCTTGAACTGCGCGACGCGCTGGATCTCGTTGTCCTCCTTCGCCGCGAGCCCGGCCGACGCCCACGTCTGCCAGTAGGTCGTGGCGACGATGAGCGCCGCGAGCAGGATCACCGCGACGAGGGCCACGTGCGAGATCTGCCTGTTCATGCGGCGGGGGCGTTCGCGCGGTGGGAGACGAGGAGGAGCCCGGCCAGGAGCAGGAAGTTCGCCTCGATCGACGAGCCGCCGTAGGAGACGAACGGGAGCGTGATCCCGGTCAGCGGGATCAGCCGGACGATCCCACCGACGATCACGAACGTCTGCAGCGCGAACCCGAACGTGAGCCCGGTCGCGAGCAGCTTGGAGAAGCCGTCGTCGACCTGCAGCGCGACCTTCATCCCCCGCGAGGCGAACACCATGAACACGAGCAGGAGCGCCGAGATCCCGACGAGCCCGAGCTCCTGCGCGAGCGCCGAGTAGATGAAGTCGGTGTTCACGTCCGGGATCAGCGCGGTCCCGCCGGGGGAGGTGAACGTTCCCTGGCCGAGCCCGGTGCCGCCGAAGCCGCCGCTCGCGATCGAGTAGATCGACTTCACGAGCTGGTAGCTCTGGCAGTCCTGACGGAGCGCGGGATGGGTGCCCGGGCACGGGACGTCGTGTGTCGTCCACGGATGGAGCCAGATCGTGATGCGCTCCGCGACGTGCGGGATCGTCCGATCGGCTGCGAACCCGCCGATCAGGAACAGCCCGAGCCCGGCGAGCACGAACGACACGCGCGCCGTCGCGACGTAGAGCATCGCGATGAAGATCCCGAAGTAGAGGAGCGCCGAGCCGAGGTCGTTCGTGGCGACGAGGACGAGCATCGACGCCGACCAGATCACGAGCAGCGGCCCGAGGTCCTTCAGCCGGCCCTGGGCGAGCACCTCTCGCTTCTCGCGGAGGTAGCCGGCGAGGAAGACGATCAGGAAGATCTTCGCGAGCTCGCCCGGCTGGAACTGGAAACCGCCGACGTGCACCCAGAGCCGCGCGCCGTTGACGGTCTCCCCGATACCCGGAAGCCGCGGCAGGAAGAGGAGCGCGACGGCGCTGACGCCGAAGAGGTACTTGTAGTGCTCGAGCACGCGGTAGTCGAGCCGCAGGCGGATCAGCGCGACCGCGAAGAGCGCGACGCCGATCACGACCCAGAGGCCCTGCTTGAACGCGTCGCTCGGGCCGAGGCGGTAGATCTCGGTCAGGCCGACCGCGGTCAGGAGCCCCGTGATCGGAAGGAGGTATGGGTCCGCGTGCGGCACCGTCAGGCGGGTGACGACGTGGGCGACGAGATAGACGCCCACGAACAGCCCGGCATAGCTCAGAGATCCCCAGCCGACGACGGCCTGCCGCGCGATGTAGACGCTCGCGAAACCGAGGCCCGTGAGCACACCCACGGCCGTCAGATACGTGAGCTCGCGGTTGCGTGCCGTCACGCTGAGCGTGCTCCTCCGGTCACCTCGGGAGCGCCTCCAGGACGAGGAGCACGATCGCGGCCACGAGCGCCGCGATCACGAGCGCCGCGAGCGCGAGGCGGGCGACCGACGCGTGCTGCTCCGGCTCGCCCTCCGGCTCGGCTGAAGCCGCCTCCGCGGGTGCGGAAAGAGCGGTTCCCGGATCGACGGCAGCCCCGGGGCTCTCGAGCCAGCTCGTCCGGCGCGGTCCGGGTTCCGGTTGCGCCGTCCGTGGAACGGCGTCCGCCATCGTGGTGTCCGCCCTGGCCGTGTCTGCCATCCCGTCGGGGTCGGCAGGCGCCGCCGGCGCTTCTACATCGCTCTCGGCTGCCGGCGGGGGAACTGCGGGCGCGAGCTGGGTCACCGGCCAGTCGCTCTCGGCCGGCTGCGCTTCCGGAACGTCCGGGACCGGAGCTTCCGGCATCGGCTCGGTGGGCGCGTTCGCAGCGAGAGCCCTTGCGAGCTCGTCGGCCGAGACGACCATCGTCACCTCGGCCGGCGGTGCATCGAGGAGCTCGGGCGGAAGGTGGACGTCGTCCTCGGGGTGGAGGGTGTCCTCGTCGTCGGGATCGTGCGCGGGCGCCGCGGGCGGGAGCTCGTCGGCCGTTCCGGGCTCGCCGTCGGCGACGGCGAACAGGATGGCGGTGATGTTGTCGTCTCCGCCCCGGTCGTTCGCGGCCTTGATCAGCGCCGCCGCCGCCGCTTCGAGCCGCGAGCGGTTCTTCTCGAGGATCGCCTCGATCGTGTCGACAGGGACCATCGTCGTCAGGCCGTCCGAGCACAGCAGGAAGACGTCGCCGTCCTCGGCCTCGACGGTGAACGAATCGACGTCGACGTCGGCCTCCGTGCCGAGTGCCCGCGTGATCACGGACCGCTGCGGGTGCACGGCCGCCTCGGCCGGTGACAGCTCGCCGCGCCGGACGAGCTCCGCCACGAGCGAATGGTCGTTCGTCAACTGCTCGAGCTGCCCTCCGCGGAGGCGGTAAGCGCGCGAGTCGCCGACGTGGCCGATCGCGACGCTGCCGTCGGCTTGCAGGATCGCGACCGTCATGGTCGTCCCCATCCCGGACGCTGCGGCGTCGGATGCGGCCCGCTCGTGGACACGGAGGTTCGCGGCCTTGATCAGCGCGACGACGCGCTCCTCGCCGCTCGCGTTCGGGTCGTGGTCGAGCTCCCTCACCGTCTCGGCTGCAAGGCCCGATGCGACCTCGCCGGCCTGCGCGCCGCCCATTCCGTCTGCGACCGCGAAGATCGGCGGCAGCTCGACGTACGAATCCTCGTTGTGTCTCCGTTTCCGCCCGACGTTCGACTCCGCGGAATATTGAGAGATCCTCATCTCCGGCCCATCCTCATTTCTCGAATCTCAGGTCGGTTTCTCCGATCCGGATGACATCGCCCGGCGCGAGCCGCCTGTCGCCTGTCATCCGGATCCCGTTGACGTACGTGCCGTTCGTGGAGCCCACATCCTCGACGTAAACGCCGTCGCGTCGCGGTTCGAACCGTGCATGCCGCGACGAGGCGTACTCGTCGTCCTCGAGCGGCAGGTCGTTGTCGCTCCCTCGACCGACGGTCAGGGCGTTGGAGTCGACCGAGTAGACGTCTCCCTCGACGAGCGTCGTGCTCTCGACGACGACGAGCCGTCCGAGCTCGCGCGCGAGTGGCTGTGCGAGGAGCGCCGAGGCCTGTTGCGGTGAGAGGATCATCGACTCCTGGGGTAGGCGCAGGTCGCGTGAGGCGGAGCGGACGATGCGCCAGATGAACAGGTACAGCAGGACGAGGAACGCGATCTTGAGAGCAAGGAGGGCGGTCTCGACCTGGACAGACGCCAGCGGCATCTAGTGGTTGGCGGCTTCGAGGGAGTAGGCGATCTCGGTCGAGCCCAGGGTGAACTTCGTCCCGTCGCTCAGGACGAGCTCCTTCAACCGCTTCCCGTTCACCTCGATCCCGTTCGTCGAATCGAGATCGACGACGGTGTAGCCGTCGGCGGTCGGGCGCACCTCGGCGTGTCGCCGCGACACGTTCGGATCGACCACGCGGATGTCGCAGTCCTTCGAGCGACCGATCACCATCGGGTGGTTGCCGAGCTCGTGACGCTCCCCCGCGAACTCGAGCGCCGCGACCTCGTGCTCCACCGCGTCCTCGTCGGTGTCGTCGGGATCCGGCTGCAGGTTCGGCTCGGGCTTGTAGATCACGGTCTCCCCGACCGGCTCTGTCTTCGGAGCTGCCTTCGCGGTGCGGGGCCCGCGGACGAGCCGTGTCGCGATCCCGAACTCGCCCACGTCGAGGTCGTCGTCGGTCTCGAGCTTGACCTTCGGGTTCGTCAGGAGCACGTAGCGCTCCCGGCGCGCATGCTCCGCGAGGTAGTCCTGCAGCTCCTCGCAGAGCTGCGGCTCGTAGTCCGAGAACTGGCTGCGGTCGCCGGGCGCGAGGTACACGCTGTACTCGTTCGGGACGTACACGCGCGAGACCGAGACGCTGCGGTGGTCGTCCATCTCCTTGACGAGCTTCCGGGCGATCTCGACCGGTTGGACGTTCGAACGGAACGCGCGGCCGAAGACCCCCTCGAAGAGGGCCTCGAGCTTCGACTCGATGCTTCGGAGGACACTCATGGACGTAACCCGCAGTGGTGCGGTGTCAGTCTAGATACCCCGTCCGCGATCCTGGTTAGGCTCGGCTGAACGATCGTGCGCCCGGGACGATCGCTCGGGCCGGCAGCGCAACGGACGATCGAGCAGGGATGATCAAGTACATCGGCTCCAAACGCACGCTCGTGCCCCTGATCTCGCGGATCGCGGCGCAGCTGCCGGTCCGATCCGCCTGCGACCTCTTCTCCGGGACGACGAGGGTCGGACAGGCACTGCGCGCCCTCGGACTGCAGGTGCACTCGAACGATCTCGCCACGTATTCCGAGGTCCTCGGGCAGGCGTACATCGTCGCCGGCGAGTCCGTCGACCGCCTGCGGCTGGAGGCGATCCTCGCCGACCTCGCGTCCCTCGACGGCCGGGACGGCTACTTCACGGAGGCCTTCTGCCGGCAGGCGCGCTACCTCCAGCCCGAGAACGGCCGGCGGGTCGACGCGATTCGGGACGCGATCGACGGCTACGACCTCGACGAGGTGGAACGCGGCATGCTCCTGACCTCCTTGCTCGAGGCGGCCGACCGGGTCGACTCGACGACCGGCCTCCAGATGGCGTTCCTGAAGTCGTGGGCGCCACGCTCGTACAACGCGCTCGAGCTGCGGCTGCCGGCGCCGGTCGAAGGCCCGTCGGGAACCGTGAGCCGGCTCGACGCCAATCTGCTCGCGCCCCTCCTCGACGTCGACCTCGTCTACGTCGACCCGCCGTACAACCAGCACTCGTTCTTCTCCAACTACCACGTGTGGGAGACGCTCGTCCGCTGGGATGCGCCGGCGGCGTACGGGATCGCGAACAAGCGCGTCGACTGCCGGGAGCGGAAGAGCCC
>DASZLW010000224.1:0-12718 GCA_035552175.1 Gaiellaceae bacterium
TCGAATCCCTTCCCGCGGAACCACTGACCGTCGGCGAACTGCAGGTCGCGGGCGCTGACGTCGTTCCCGGCCGTGTAGCCGTAGACGCAGTCGAGCGCGTTCTCCCGGGAAGCGTTCCGCACCTGCTCGCCGATCACGATCGCAAGCTCGGCCTCTGCGTCGACGTGCGAGGAGATCGCCGGAAGCACGATCGCCTCCCCCGGCCCGATCACGGTGTTCGCGAACTTGCCGAAGAGCAGCGGCTCGCTCGGAACTGCGAGTGCGCTCTCGGTGGCGTGGTCGAAGTAGTTCAGCCCGACGCAGACGATCTTGCCCGGGGCATCGAGAGAGAACGCCTTCTGCCAGGCGTCGCCGACGGGGCTCATGCGGATGAGGCTAACAAACGGGTCGATCGCGTCCCATGCGCCCGGAGCAACGGGCCAGGCGCCGGGGAGATGGCGGGCGGTCAGCCGTCTGCCGGGCCACGGAAGCTCCGATCAGCCGATCCGGAACCCAGGGCGGCGCGCCAGGCGCCGGTCGGGGACGAACCACACGAGGGACACCGAAGCGCAGCAGGCGTAGGTGGCATATGGGCTCGCGAAGGCAAGGCCCGTACCGGCGAGGTAGATGGCGAGCGAGATGTTCCCCTTCGTGTCCGAACCGATCGCCGCGACGAGATGGGGGTCGTCGGGGTTGGCACGCAGGATCGCCCGCACGAGACCCGCGTAGGCGAGCGCGGCGCCGAGCCCCACGACGCCGTAGGTGAGGGCCGGCAGCGTCCTTCCGTGCGCGGTTCCGACCCACGCGGTCGCAAACGGGATCAGCGAGAGCCAGAACAGCAGGTGCAGGTTCGTCCACATCACGGCGGCGTCGATCCGGTCGGTCGCACGCAGGAGGTGGTGATGGTTGTTCCAGTAGATGCCGACGACGGTGAAGCTCAGGATGTACACGAGGAGCGACGGGAACCGGTGCTCGAGCCCGCGGAAGTCGGCGGTCGCGGGCGTCCTCAGCCCGAGCACCATGATCGTGATGATCACCGCCATCACCCCGTCGCTGAACGCCTCGAGCCTGTGCCCGTCGATGGCGTCGTCGGCAGTCGGCGGTGCGGGCTCGTCGAGTGCCTCAGTCGGCCGCATGGGCGAACGCTAGCGGCCCGTCCGCCGCGATCCGGTCACTCTTTCTCCTGGTGAGTCAGGCGAACGAGATCCCGGACCCCGGCTCCACGGAGCCGATCCGGGCGAGGAACACGCCGCGCGCGGCAGCCGCCTCCTCGATGGCCTTGGCTTTTGCGTCGGGAAGGGCGACGAGAAGACCGCCCGCCGTCTGCGGATCGAACGCCAGCGCGACGCGCTCGTCGGCCGCGTCGAGGCGAACGGCATCGCCGACGAAGTCGCGGTTGCGGCGGTCGCCGCCGGTCCGGATCCCGGCGGCCGCAAGCTCGAGGGCTCCGGGCAGGGCTGGAAGCGCCGAGGCGTTCAACCTCATCGCGACGGCGCTCCGGGTCGCCATCTCGTGGGCGTGGCCGAGGAGCCCGAACCCGGTGACGTCGGTGACGGCGTTCGGAGCGAACTCACGGAGAAGCTCGGCGGCCTTCGCGTTCAGGACCTGCATCAGGCCGACGGCCTCCTCGAGGCCGGCCTCGGTGCCGAGCCCTTCCTTGCGCGCGTGCACGATCAGCCCCGTCCCGAGCGGCTTCGTCAGGTAGAGCCCGTCTCCGGGCCGCGCGCCGGACTTCGTCCAGATCGCGTCGGGTGACACGGTTCCGACGACGGCGAGGCCGTACTTCGGCTCCTCCTCGCGGAGGGTGTGACCGCCGGCGAGGATCCCGCCTGCCTCCATCACCTTCGCCGCTGCACCGTCGAGCACCGCGCCCACCGCGCTCACGGGGAGGGACTCCGGGAACGAGGCGATCGACAGCGCCATCAGGGGCCGCCCCCCCATCGCGAACACGTCGTTGAGGGCATTCGTCGCAGCGATCGAGCCGAACGTGCGCGGGTCGTCGACGATCGGGGGGAAGAAATCGAGCGTGAAGACGAGCGCGCGCTCGTCGTCGAGGCGGTAGACGGCGGCGTCGTCGGAGGGCGCGAGGCCGACGAGCAGGTCCGGGTCGGTCGCGGGGGCGAGGTGGCCGACGAGATCCTGGAGGAGCGCCGCCGAATACTTGGCCGCGCAGCCGCCGCAGGAGACGAGCTCGGTGAGCTTGATCTCTGAGGTTTCGGTCGCGGCCACGCGCCTACACTCTATGGATGGAACGACGCGATCTGCCGTCCGTCGACCTGCTCCTCCGCTCGCCGGAGCTCGCTCAGCTCCCTCGGGCGAAGGCGCTCGCGGCGGCCCGCAACGCGCTCGCCGAGGCCCGCGCGGAGATCGCCTCCGGCCACGACCCCGGGGACATCGCCGACCGCGCGCTCGCTCTTGCGGTGCGGCAGGAGGCACCGCGGCTGCGGCGCGTGATCAACGCAACGGGCGTCATCCTGCACACGAACCTCGGTCGCGCACCCCTTCCCGACGCGGCTGTCGAGCGGATCCGCGCCGCCGCGGGCTACTCGAACGTCGAGCTCGACCTCGGTGACGGGCGCCGCGGCTCGCGGCAGGATCACCTGCCCGCGATCCTGCGCCGCCTCACCGGCGCCGAGGACGCGATCGTGGTCAACAACAATGCCGCGTCGCTCCTTCTCGCGCTCACCGCCCTCGCGGCCGGGGGCGAGGCGATCGTCTCGCGCGGGGAGCTGATCGAGATCGGCGACGGCTTCCGGATCCCGGACGTCCTCGCCCAGTCCGGTGCCCGCCTCCGCGAAGTCGGGACGACGAACCGCACGCGCTCCGCCGACTACGAAAGCGCGGTCGGGCCGGAGACGTCGCTTCTCCTCCGCGTCCATCAGTCGAACTTCCGCACGGTCGGGTTCAGCGAGCGTCCGTCGATCGCGGAGCTCGTCGCCGTGGCGCAGCGCCACGATCTGCCGCTTCTCGACGACCTCGGCTCCGGGAGCTTCGTGCCGCTCGCCGACGAGCCGCTCGTGCGCGACAGCCTCGCTGCCGGAGCCGACCTCGTTGCCTTCTCCGGTGACAAGCTCCTCGGCGGCCCGCAGGCCGGGATCGTCGCCGGCCGTGCGGATCTCGTCGGCCGGCTTCGCCGCCATCCGCTCCAGCGGGCGCTCCGGCCCGACAAGCTGACGCTCGCCGCGCTCGAGGGGACGCTCCTCCTCTACCTCGAACCGGAGAGAGCCCTCGCCGAGGTGCCCGTTCTCCGGATGATCCACGAGCCGCTCGAGGAGGTTCGCGCCCGTGCCGCGGAGCTTGCGCGCGTGACCGGAGGGGATATGGTCGAGACGACCGGGCGGGTGGGCGGAGGCGCGCTGCCGCTCTACGAGCTTCCGAGCGCCGCCTGCTCGCTCGAGGAGCAGCTCGCCGCCGCCCTTCGCTCGGCGGCGATCCCGATCGTCGCCCTCGTCCGCGACGGACGGACGGTCCTCGACTGCCGTACCGTCGCGGCCGCCGAGATCGGCGAGATCGCAGAGGCGGTCGTCGCCGCGCGCCTTCGCCTCGCGCGGTGAGCCCGGGACGATGACAGCGCCCGCTGGGCTCACGCTCGGAACCGCCGGGCACATCGACCACGGGAAGACGCGTCTCGTCGAGGCGCTCACCGGAACGGACACCGACCGGCTTCCGGAGGAGAAGCAGCGGGGGATCTCGATCGCGCTCGGATACGCAGAGCTCGAGCTCCCGAGCGGGAGGCACCTGTCGGTGATCGACGTTCCGGGGCACGAGCGCTTCGTGCGCACGATGCTCGCGGGGGCGGCCGGGATCGAGATGTTCCTGCTCGTCGTCGATGCCGGCGAGGGCCCGAAGCCCCAGACGCTCGAGCACCTCGAGATCCTGCGCCTCCTCGGAGTCGACAGGGGAGTCGTCGCGCTCACGAAGATCGATGCAGCCGACGAGGGGAGGCAGGCCGCGAGCGAGGCCGCGGTGCGCGAGCTCCTCCCGGAGACCGAGATCGTCGCCGTCAGCGCCCTCGAGGGCCGAGGCCTCGACCAGTTGCGCGCCGCGCTCGACCGGGTCGCTTCCAGCGTCGGAGTACGCCCGACCGCCGGCCCGGCGCGCCTGTACGTCGACCGGTCGTTCAGCCTCCCGGGCGCGGGGCCGATCGTCACCGGCACGCTGCTGTCGGGCTCGGTGAGCGCGGGCGACCGGCTCCAGGTGCTGCCGGCCGGGTACGAGGTGAGGGTGCGGAGCATCGAGGTTCACGGCGAGCGCGTCGAGCAGGCATCCGCCGGGCGGCGCGTCGCGCTCGCAGTGCTGGCCGAGCGGAAGCGCCGGCCCGCGCCCGGGGACGTGCTCGTACCGCCCGGCGCGTTTCGCCCGAGCTACCGGCTGGACGTCGTGCTCGACGGTGCCGGCGACCTCGCCGGTGGCTCGCGAGTGACCGTCTGCCACGGAACCTCGGCCGTCGCGGCGAGACTCGTTCGGGCGGGTGACGGGCTTGCCCAGCTCCGCCTCGATCGGCCGCTCGTCACGGCCCGCGGCGACCGCTTCGTGCTGCGCCAGGCGACGACGGTGGGCGGTGGTCGCGTGCTCGATCCCGATCCGCCGCGACGCGTCTCCGAGCAGACCCTCAGGCGGCTCGAGGCAGGAGAGCTGGGAGCGCTGGTCGGCGCGCCGGTCGCGCTCGCATCGCTCCGTGCCCGCTTCCAACTCGACGAGCGCGCTCTCCGCGAAGCGCTCGACGGAACGACCGTCGCCGGCGACTGGGCTTGCTCGCAGGAGTGGCTCGAGACGGCCCGCGCTGCGGCGCATGCCGCGCTCGATGCGCGCGACGGAGAGCTCGATCCCGGCCTGCCGGTGACCTCGCTCGTCGGAACCGAGCCGTGGGCGGCCGCGATCGCCGCACTCCTCGGCCTCGACTCGCACGAGGGAAAGCTGTACCTCCCGGGTCGCCGGCCCGCATCCGGCTCGCGGGCAGCGGCGATCCCGGAGGAGGCGGGGCTCGAGCCGTTCGCGATCGCCGACCCGGCGCTCGCGCGGCAGCTCGAACGCGAGGGCCGGCTCGTCACGCTCGGACCCGGGCTCGCGATAACCCCCGAGGGCTACGAGCGGCAGAAAGCGACTCTCCTCGCCGAGTGCGGCGAAAACGGAACGATCTCCCTCGCCCGCTTCCGCGACCTCTCGGGCCTGTCGAGACGCCTCTCGCAGCTTCTGCTCGAACGCTTCGACACTGACCGCGTCACGCTCCGCGTCGGCGACGAGCGCCGCCTGCGCCGGGGCGCCCGCGAGTAGAACGACCTCGCGTACGCGGCTGCGCTCGCCGGTCGCAGGCCCGAAAGCCAAGCGGCTCCGTCCGTCCTCTTTCTGCGAATCCAGCCGGGGCGCCGCACCCGCCGCATGCGGGCTCGCCGGGGCCTCGAACGTGCCGAATCGACCCGCCGCCGAACCCCGCCGTTTCCGGGTCGCCACGGTTTCCGAAGGCAACCGAATGGTTATGCACTCGCCAGTCGAGCAAGGAGATTTTCGATGGCCGATCAGGAAACGAACGGTTCGACGGGAACGAGCACGCTGGCGTCCACGACGACCGAGGTGGTGACCCAGATCGCCCGGAGCGCAGCCGGCGAGCTCGTCAAGGGCGGCCAGCCGATCGGCGACGTCGTGCGCACGGTCGCCGGGGATGCCATGGAGACGATCGACCGCCGCGGCCCGGAGCTGACGGAAGAGGCCGGGATCATGAACTGGCGCTACGCCGCGCTCGGCTGGATCACGTGGCAGGTCGGAAAGGTGATCGTCAAGCGCAAGGCGAAGGGCGCGTTCCGGTCGATGAACCCGACAGCCTCGAAGAGCCAAGGAGACAGTGATGGCTGACAACGATTCTGACAAGGACGGCGGCGGCGAGGGGCGCAGCTTGACGGAGTCGCTTCTGTCGCAGCTGGGCGAGCACCGCGAGGTGCTGCAGCCGGTGGCGATGAGTGCGGCCGCGGCCGCTGCCACATACGCTGCGAAGAAGCTCCCCGAGTTCGTCGAGCAGCTGGAGAGCGGCGGCGGCGAACGGCTGCGGGGAAAGCTCGAGGACGCGTCGGACTCGGGCGGGGTAAAGGGATTCGCGGCGGGGGCAGCTCACCGGGCGCTCTCCGGCGGCGGTGGCGGAAACCTTTTCTCACGCCTCACGCAGGGCGGCGAGGAAGAGGCGGAGAGCGAAGCGCGGCAGAGCGGCGGCCTCAAGGGCGCTGCGGCCAAGGTCGGCGACAAGCTCGGCAACTCCAAGAAAGGCGGCAGCGGTTGGGGCAAGGGCCGCAGGCTGCCGATCATGCAGTCGACCGACGTGGCCGCGCCCATTCAGGTCGTGTACGACCAGTGGACGCAGTTCGAGGAGCTGGGCTCGTTCCTGCATCGTGTCGAGTCCGTCGAGCAGGACGAGGACGCCAAGCTCACGTGGCACGAGAACATCTGGGGACGCCGCCGCCACTGGTCGGTCGAGATCCAGGAGCAGGTTCCGAACGAGCGGATCCAGTGGGAGGTCAGAGGCGGGGGACAGGGCACGGGAATGATCAGCTTCCACGAGCTCGCTCCGCGACTGACCCGCGTGGAGGTGCTCTTCGACTGGCAGCCGAGCGGCTTCGTGGAGAAGCTCGCCTCGGGACTCCGATACCACAACCGCGCGTCGAAATCCGATCTGGCCCGGTTCAAGGCATTCGTCGAGATTCGCGGCGAGGCGAGCGGCGGCTGGCACGGGCGGATCGAGGACGGCGAGGTGAAGGGCAGCCCCCGCAACAAGCGGAACTCGGGTGCGGAAGCCGTTCCCGAGGACGCGAGGCAGCACTCGGAAAGCGAGAAGGAGGAGGCCTCCGAGGCCGGCGGGGACCAGGAGTCTCAGCGCGAGGACGCTCGCGACCAGCGTCGCCGCAGCCGGCAATCCCGCCAGAGCGGCCAGAGATAGGGAGGGCACATGAGCAGCAACGGCACGGGAGTCGCGACGCGCGGCACCGCTTCGAACTACCTTCAGCGCGGGCCGAGCCCGTCAGGGCTCGCCGACGTGCTCGACCTGATCCTCGACAAGGGTCTCGTCATCGACGCATACGTGCGTGTCTCCGTGATCGGCATCGAGGTCCTCACGATCGACGCCAGAATCGTCATCGCCTCGGTCGACACCTACCTGCGATTCGCCGAGGCCGTCAACCGGCTCGATCTCAGGGAAACGGAGGCGGCGGGGATCACGGAGCTCCGTCAGGGGGGCGCCAAGGAGGAGACGGAGGGAGCGCTCGAAGGCGCCGGCGACGCTGCCAAGAAGAGCGGTCAGAAGCTCAAGGACAAGGTCACGGGAGGCGGAGACAAGTAGTGGCCGCGCTCTACGTCTACGGAATCGTGCCCGCGCAGGGCGAGCCCCTCGACCTGCCGCCCGGCGTCGGGGGCGGACGTACCGTCCTCCAACGCGATCGAGCGACGGGCGTCGCGGCGATCGTGTCGGTGTTGACGGGCCCGCTCGAGCACATGAGACGTCGCGATCTGGAGGCGCACGAGCTGGTGCTGAGGGCGGCTCTCGACCAGCGCGACCCGGTCCTCCCGCTCCGGTTCGGCAGCGTCTACGACGACGGCCGAGAGCTCGAACGGCGACTGCTGACCCCGGCCTCGGGCGAGCTTGCGCGGCTGCTCGACGGCTACGCGGGGCTGGTCGAGTTCGAGCTGCGTGCCCTGTACCCCGACGAGCAGGCATTGCTGCGTGCGATCGTGCGCGAGCGTCCCGAGCTCGCTCGCCTCCGTGAGGAGGCGCGGAGGAAGGGGTACGCGGCACAGCTCGCGCTCGGCGAGGCGACCCTGGGCGCGTACCGGCAGAGGTGCGCCGACGACCAGGCATTCCTCGTCGACAACCTGGCGCCGTTCGTCTCGGACTGGCGCATCCGGGAGGAGCTCCAGGAACGCGTGGCGGCGCAGATCTCGTTCCTCGTCGAGCGTCGGCGCCGCCGGCAGTTCGAGCAGGCAATAGAAGGGCTGGCGCGGTCCGATCTCCGGCTCCGTCTCACGGGGCCGCTGCCGCCCTACAGCTTTCTCGCGCTCGAGCAGCTCCCCGCGCTCGGTGGTGACTGACCGAATGGGCCTCCTGACAGGGTTGTTGACGCTCCCCCTCGCGCCCCTCCGCGGCACCGTCTGGATCGCGGAGCTGCTGCTCGAGGAGGCCGAGCGCGAGCTCGACCCCGAGCGGTACGTCCGCTCGAGTCTTCAGGCCCTGCGGGTCGAATACGAGCTCGGCGAGCTCAGCAGAGAGGACTACGACGAGGCCGAAGACGCGCTGCTCGCGATGCTCCACGACGAGCAGGCGCCCACCAACGAACACGACGAGGAGGTGATCTGATGGCGACATCGACAGCCGACAACCGCCAGAAGCGGGCTCAGTCCCGGAACCAGCGGCGCGCGGAGACGGCGAAGAAAAGCCCCCAGCAGAGCCAGACAGAGGAGACGAAGGACGGGTCCGGCTCTGACGAGAAGCCCGAGGCGACCGGGACGGGCGGCCCGAGCACCAAGGCGCTCCTGCTCGCCGGTGCGGCCGCCGGTGCGGCGATCGGAACAGTCCGCGTTCTCCGCCATCGACATGCGGGGGCCGGCGAAGAGAACGAGCCGGAAGAGAACGAGTCGGAAGATGACGAGCCGGGCTCGGCAGAGCCTCAGGACCGGTCGGACGCCGGTTCGCCGGAGGAGCCCTCGGGGCTGCGGGGTCTGCTGATCTCGGTACTCAGCCAGACCGCAGATGCGCTGCAGAAGTCCCCCGACACGAGCGATTCGGCCGACGCGCAGGGATCCGGGGAGGGGACGGACGAGGGCGAGGCGGAGGACGACGACGAGATGGACGAGGAGGATGACGAGGAAGGAGAACGACCATCGCGCGGCTCCAGCAATGAGCAGTCGGAGCCGCGCGAAGCTGATGAAGAGGCTGGCGGAAAGGCAGAGCGCCTTCGCGAGGAACCGGCAGCGCGTTCGGAGCCGGCAGGCGCAGACGAAGGCGGCCCTGCGGAGGAGGCCGACGGCCATACGGGAGCGAACGGCTTGACCGGGATCGCCAAGGTGGCGCGCGAGCAACTGGCTCAGCTCGTCGGGCGTGAGCCGGAGGCGGCGACCCGCCTCACGCCGACCGACGGCGGCTGGAACCTCTCGTTCGAGGTGGTCGACCTCGAGCGCGTCCCGCGCTCGACCGACGTGATGGCGTCCTACGACGTTTCGCTCGACCACGAGGGGCGCCTCCTCGACTATGCGCGCCTGAGGCGGTACTACAGGAACCGCCCGGAGGACGCGATCTGACGTGAGCACGCCCGAACGCAATCGCGGCCTTCCCGCCCACGGAGGCACCGCTCCCGGAGGCGGGCAAAGTCTCGCCGACGTCCTCGAGCGGGTGCTGGACAAGGGCATCGTCGTCGCGGGCGACGTGACCGTCAACGTGCTGGACATCGAGCTGTTGAACATCAAGGTGCGCTTGCTGATCGCCTCGGTCGACAAGGCGCGGGAGATGGGGATCAACTGGTGGGAGTCGGATCCAGCGCTCTCGGACGGGCACAGCCGAAGCGGGCTCGAGCAGCGCCTCCGGCGACTCGAGCGAGACGCCGGCATCGGCGACGGCGATGACTGAGACCGCGACCACCGGGATCTACGTCTACGGAGTCACGCGACTCGAGGACGCGCATCTCCTTCCTGCCGGCGGCCTGGCTCTCGACCCGGCGTTTCCTCTCGAGCTGGTCGCGGCCGGCGACCTCGTCGCCCTGTGCAGTGAGATCGGCCGCGAAGCGGTCGACCTCGGCGGCGGCGAGGAGCTTGAGCCGGTGGAGCGCACGGCCCGCTGTCATGCCGAGATCCTCGACCGCTGCCTCGAGGTCGATGCGCTCCTCCCTTTCCGGCTGGGCACGGTCTTCGCCGACCGGCAGGGACTGCGGCTCATCATCGAGCAGTCTGCCGGCGACTTCGAGGCACAGCTGGCGCGCCTCGGCGGAGCGCGGGAGTGGGGGGTGAAAGGGTACGTCTCGCTCGAACGCCTCTCGGAGGCTCTCGTCGGCCGCGACCCGGAGCTGGACGCTCTCGCACGGGCAGCCGAAGGTGACGGCGGAGCAGCTTTCTTCTCGCGGCGGCAGCTCGCTGGGCGGCTCGACGAGCAGATGCGCAACGAGGCCGAGGCGGCGGCGGCGGACCTTCACCTGCGGATCTCGGAGCTCTCCCGCGACAACCGCCTCAACCCTGCGCAGCCGAGGCAGCCCGCGCGGAGCTCCGACGAGATGATCCTCAACGGCGCCTATCTTCTCGCCCGGGGCTCGGAGCGGCGGCTCGTCGCGGCGGTGGACGAGTTCGAGGCCGCCTGGGGCGACGGCGGCTACAGCGTCGAGCTGACAGGGCCGTGGCCACCCTACAACTTCGTCGGCGGCGCCCCTACCGCGCCGGCATGACCGTCGCCCGCCACACTGCGGTGCTGGGGCTCTCGCGTCCTCAGGCGGACCTCGCCGACGTGCTGGACAGGGCGCTCGGAGCGGGCGTCGTCGCAGCCGGAGACCTGACGCTCTCACTCGCCGACGTCGACCTCGTCTACGTGAGCCTGCGCGCGCTCGTCGCCTCCGTGGCGACGCTCGAGGCGGACGGGATGCGATTCGAGGACTCGAGAAGCCCCGGTGGCGCCGGGTCCGACTCGACCTCAGCTGCCCCACCGGTGCGCCGCGGTAGCCCGGCGACGGCGCCGCGAAGAGCGCCTACGGCGGCTGTTGCGCAGCCGAGGGTCGGGCCTGGAGCGAGCGGCCGCGAGCGCCATGGGGGCACGCAACCCGACGCCCAGACGCGACTCGACCGCGGGCTCGCCCAACTCGTGCTCACCGTCGTCGAGCTTCTGCGAAAGCTGATGGAGAAGCAGGCGCTCCGGCGCGTCGAGGCGGGAACGCTGTCCGCGGATCAGGTCGACCGGCTCGGTGCGGCCTTCGATCGGCTCGAGCGCCAGGTCGCCGAGCTGCGGCGCATCTACGGCGTGACGGAGGACGACCTGAAGCTGACGCTGCACGGCCTTCCCGGCACCGAGGATTTCTGACGAAGAACGCACCTGACGAAAGGAGGAGCACGTTCGATGGCGACACTCAAGGAAACCGTCAACCTGACGACCCAGCTGACCGAGCTGACCCAGCAGCTTCACGGCGAACTGACGGAGGGCGAGGTGGATTTCGAAAAGATGATCCAGCTGGCCGACGAGATCTCCGAGCACGCCGACGGCCTCGCAGCAGCCTTCACCCGTGTGAACGAGGCGCTCTCCGAGCCGCTCGAGCAGAACGGCAACGGCAATGGCGGCGGTGGCACGACCTCCGGCCGCCCGCGCAGCGGCACGCGCCGGAAGTCCGGTGAAGCATCCAGCAATGGCTCGTAGGCGACCCGGTTGGCCGGCGGGCGGTGGTGCGCGTTCCACCGCCCGCCCGCTGGGGTCGCCTCATGAAGCGATCTTCTGCCGAGCCTTGTCGAGCAGGGCACGGCCCTGTTCCGCCCCGCGCCCGGCCAGACCCTGAGCCTTCTGCCCGACGCCTCCGGCGGTGTCCTCGTCCTGGAACCCGAAACCGCCCTCTCCCGAGACGGCGAGGCTCGAAAGCTGCAGGTTCCCGTCCTCGAGCCGTTCGCCGATCGACGCGAGCTCGTCTCGCTTCAAGCGCCGGAGATGCTTCGTGATCTGCTCGATGAGCGCCTCTTTCGTCTGCGGCCCGCTTCCCGTGGCCCGGGAGCCCGATCGGGAGGTCGAGCCTGCCCGGGTCGGGGTCGTACTCGACCGGCTCGAGGAGGTCGAGCTCGACCGGCTCGCTGCCGGACGGCTCTTGCTCGACCCGCCCGCTGCTGACGGGGACTGCTTGGTCCGGCTCCCGCCGGAGCTCTTGCTTCGAGACGTAGACGCCATGGATCCCCTTTCCTCGACCTGTTGTGCCCAAATCGTTCCCAGGCGCCGCGCGACAGAAACGGCCCACCTCCGCAGCTCACCGCCGGCGTCGTCCATTGCGGACGACGGAAACCGGCATCTCGATCGCCGCCGAGTTGCACCCACTCCAGGACGCGAGCGTCCCGACGTCGCTGAGTGCCTCGGCTAGGCTTCCGCCTGCGGGATCATGGACCCCTCGGGGTGCCCGATGAGATCCGCGGGGAGCGGCGGGGCCCGGTGGCCCAGCCGGCCTTCAAAGCCGGTCAGGCCGTGTAACCCACGGCTTCGTAGGTTCGACTCCTACGCCGCTCCGTGTGCCAACGGCGCGCTTGTGCGCCGGGCTCGGATCCGCGGTCGTGATCGCATCGAGCGCTTCGAAGAGCGGCACGACCGACCAGAGCGGGGCGAGGGGCCGGCTGCGGTGTCCGCCCGAGAGGAACTTGTCGTACCAGTGGAGGCGTGGGTTCCAGAGGAGCTTCTGGGTGCGCGCGACGTCCCGCTCCGCCAGCGCCAGGAACCGCGGCGGGGTGAGGAACCGCGGCGGGATGAGGAACGGCGGCGGGGTGCGGATCGCCGTTCGGGTAGGCGCGGCGCCCACGGCGGTTCCGGCAAGACGGCCAGCACGACGATCGCGAGCACGCGGCAGCGCAGCAACACGATGAAGGATACGCCCGTCATGCAGCGGCATTGCGAGTCGCCAGGTGCCCCACGGTTAAGCTTTTGGGCATCATCGGGGCCGTTCGATCGGAGAAAGCCGGCATGTTCAATGATGGAGAGCACGGGCGCTGAGGCCGGGATGTCCGGCACGGCCGAAGCCAAACGGACGGCAGGATGGGCGGCGTGGCG
>DASZLW010000225.1:0-1883 GCA_035552175.1 Gaiellaceae bacterium
CGAACGGGAGGAACGAATGCCGGTTGAGACACCGTCGTATTTCGCGCAAGTCATCAAGGATCACCTGGAGCTGAAGGAACGGAACTCCGCGCTCGAGCACATGCCGATCGATCGGTACAAGGCGGACGATCCGTTCGACAATCACCCGCTGTTCAAGACCGAGGAGCAGGCGCGCCTCGAGGAGACGATCGACGGCGAGCCCGCCTTCGTCGCCCATCAGAGCCTGCCCTGGCCCGGCGAGGAGACCGCGGAGAACGCGGTGGCGACGACAGATGTCGACGACTCGGAGTCCAACGGATTCTGGTCCGTCGATCGCGCGCGCGACTTCGACTGGGGCGACTGATTCTTCGGAGGGCGGTGCCGGCGCACCGCCCTCTTCTTTCGTCCTAGAGCACGCTGACCACAAGTTTCAGATCCTCCACGAAGGCATGCATCTCGCGGCGGCGGTCTTCATCCGTTCGCTGGCGGAGGATGGCGCTCGGATGGATCGTGGCCGTCACGTGCTCGGCGAGATCCGACTCGATCCACGTGCCTCGCTGCTTCGTGACTCTGAACTGACGGCCGAGGAGCGCCTGTGCCGCCGTCGCGCCGAGGCAGACCAGCACCGCCGGCTGCACTGCTTCCAGCTCCCCGTCGAGCCACGGGCGGCACGCTGCTACTTCCGACCAGCTCGGCTTCGCGTGGATGCGGCGCTTGCCGCGCGCTTCCCACTTGAAGTGCTTCACGGCGTTCGTGACGTAGGCGGACTTGCGATCGATCCCGGCGGCGTCGAGCGCCTCGTCGAGCAAGCGGCCGGCCGGGCCGACGAACGGGCGGCCGGCCTTGTCCTCCTGGTCGCCGGGCTGCTCGCCGACGAGCATCACCGTCGCCCGGGCCGCGCCCTCGCCGAAGACCGTCTGCGTCCCGGTCTCCCACAGCGGACACGCCCGGCAGCTCGCTGCGGCCTCCCGTAGCGCCTTCAGGCTCTCCGCCATGTCGTGCGGATACCCGGCGCCGGTTCCCTCAACCGGGGGAGGTTCCCCGTACAAAAGGCGACGATTCTAGGTTGGACGATCCCCTAGGTAGGAGGCTTCGCCCTGCGGCCGGCCGCACCCGCACTGAAGGACGCCGAGTGGTAGCGCGCTCGGCAGCTCGCCGACTCGAGTTGCTCCCCGATCAGGGGGCGGACGTCGTTGTGCCCGAGCTCGAGCTGGTGGAGTCGTATCGCCGGCTCGCCGACGTGTTCCACGAGGTGCTCGCCGAGCAGAGCCTCGACGCGCTGCTCGTGCGCATTGCGGACACGCTCGCGGACCTCGTCCCGCACGAGTCGATGACCATCTACGAGGCGGACGAAGCCCAGGGAATCCTCAACCCGGTGCTTGCCCGTCACGACTGGGCCGACCAGGTGATGCGGAAGCTCGTCCGCTTCGACGAAGGCGTCACCGGCTGGGCGGCGCGCCGGCGCGAGCCGGTGCTACTCAACCAGGCGCACCTCGACCCACGTGTGCGCACGATTCCGGGGACGCCGCTCGAGCCGGAGGCGCTCATCTCCATCCCGCTCGTCGCGCGCTCGCAGATCAAGGGCGTCTTCAACCTCTATCGCAGCGGCGCGGACGTCGGGTTCACCGACGACGAGTTCGAGCTCGCCAAGCGCTTCGCCGACGCGGCCGCCCTTGCGATCGACAACGCGCAGATCCGCGCGCGACTCGAGCACCAGGCCCAGACCGATTCGCTCACCGGCCTCTTCAACCACCGCAGCTTCCACGAGCGTCTCCTCGGGGCGCTGCAGGAGGCGAGCAGGACGCACAAGCCGGTCGCCGTGCTCATGCTCGACATCGACGACTTCAAGCGCGTGAACGACGTGCACGGCCACGGCATCGGCGACGAGCTGCTCAAGCTGCTGG
>DASZLW010000226.1:0-2530 GCA_035552175.1 Gaiellaceae bacterium
CCGCCTCGGCGGAAGAGCTCCGCCCGCAAGCGGGGCCGCCGGAAGCATCACGACGCAGAGGTCGTCGGGCTCGGCCTGCTCGGCGTCGGCGTCTTCCTCGCCTGCGTTCTCTGGTTCGGCCTCTCGGGCGGCCCCGTCCCGGGTGGAGCGACCGGCGCGTTCGGCTGGGCCGCGTACGTCTCGCCGCTCGTTCTCTGTCCGCTCGGAGCGCTGATCGTGACCCGGAGCGCGCTCGTCGCCGTCCGGCCGTTCCGGCTCGGGCTCGGAGTGAGCCTCGGCGGCCTGATGCTCGCACTCGGCGCGAGTCACGGGGGGTGGCTCGGGCGGCAGTTCGAGGATCTGGTCGCGAAGGGGATCGGCTCGACCGGCTCGACGATCCTCGGGATCCTCGCGGCCATCGTCGGAGTCCTCTTCCTCACCGGCGCCTCGCTCGGCGCCCTCGTCCGCCGCTCCGGCCATGCCGTCCGCCATGCCTCGACGCGGGTGCGATGGGAGCGGCCGGAACGTCCGGAGCCGCCCGCCCGCACCGCCAGAACGCGGGCGGTAGGGCTCGAGGAGCCCTCCTCGTTCCACTCGCTCGGGACGCACGGGCCCCCGGTCGACGCCGTCCAGGACTACCCGGATGTGGTCTCCGAGAGCCCGCCGTCGCTCGAGGTCGTCTCGAGTGCCGCGCCGATCCAGCTCCCGAGCGGCGCCTACGACGATCCGACGGAGGACACGCAGACGAGCCTCTTCGCGGTCGAAGCCGCACCGCCGTCGGAGTACCGCCTGCCGGACCGATCGGTGCTGAAGAAGTCCGCGCCGGGCTCCGGCCCGAACGCAGAGGCGATCCGGCGCACCGAGGAGGCCCTCCTGCACTGCCTCGGAAGCTTCGGCGTCGAGGCGAAGGTCGTCGGGCGCATCTCCGGTCCGCGCGTCACCCGCTACGAGCTCCAGCTCGCGTCGGGGACGAAGGTCGCCAAGGTGGCCCAGCTCCGCGACGACCTCTGCTACGCCCTCGCGACGACGGAGATCCGCATCCTCGCCCCGATTCCGGGGAAGCAGGCGGTCGGGGTCGAGGTGCCGAACCTGCAGCCGAACCTCGTCACCCTCGGGGACATCTACGGCGACATCCCGCCGCAGGCGAGCCCCCTCGCGGTGTGGCTCGGAAAGGGAATCGACGGCGTCCCCGTCTACTGCGACCTCGCGCGGATGCCCCACCTGCTGATCGCCGGAACGACCGGCTCGGGCAAGTCGGGCTGCATCAACGCGATCCTGACCTCGATCCTCCTGCGCTCGACGCCCGACCAGGTGCGCATGATCCTCGTCGACCCGAAGCGCATCGAGCTCAACCACTACGAGTCGATCCCGCACCTTTTGACACCGGTCGTCTCGAGCCCGAAGGAGGCGAGCGCCGTCCTCCTGAACGTCGTCACCGAGATGGAGCGCCGCTACGTGCGGCTCGCGCAGGTCAGGGCCCGCGGCCTGCCCGAGGCGAACCGCGCCTTCCGCAAGCGTGGAGAAGAGGAGCTGCCTTACCTCCTCGTCGTGATCGACGAGCTCGCCGACCTGATGATGGTCAGCCCGCAGGATGTCGAGGATGCGATCATCCGCCTCGCGCAGAAGTCGCGAGCCGTCGGGATCCACCTCGTGCTCGCGACGCAGCGGCCGTCGGTCGACGTCATCACCGGGATGATCAAGGCGAACGTTCCCTCGCGGATCGCGTTCGCCGTCTCGTCGCAGACGGACTCGCGCGTGATCCTCGACTCGAACGGCGCCGAGAGCCTCCTCGGCTCCGGGGACATGCTCTACAAGCCGCTCGGCACCTCGCGCCTCCAGCGCGTCCAGGGCGCCTACGTGACCGAGGACGAAGTGGCGCTCGTCGTCGAGCAGACCCGCGTCCAGCGCGAGCAGGAGGTCGACGAGACCTTCCTGCAGGCGCCGCAGGTCTTTGCCGACGACGGCGAGTCTCAGGACGGCGAGTTCGACCCGGACGAGGATCCGCTCCTCGACCGCGCGATCGAGGTCGTCGTCGCCGCCCAGACCGCATCCGTCTCGCTGCTCCAGCGGCGTCTCCGCGTCGGCTACACCCGCGCGGGCCGCCTGATCGACATGCTCGAACGGCGCGGGATCATCTCCGCCTACGAGGGCTCGAAGCCCCGCACCGTGCTGATCGCCGAGACCGACGTCTGACGCTCGCCTCACGGGGCGGCACCATCGTCGCCGCTCGGCGTTCTACGTGGTGACCTCGACCGTCTGGTAGCCGCGGATCACGAACGCCGGCACGCGAGCGGGCTTCGCGGCGAGCTCGAGCCCGGGCGCCCGTGCGAGGAGCGTCCGCAGGCTCGCCTCGAGCTCGATACGCGCGAGCGGCGCGCCGATGCAGACGTGGATGCCGCCCCCGAAGCCGATGTGCTCCGCGGCGTTTCGCCGTCCGACGTCGAGACGATCTGCGTCCGCGAAGACGCGCGGGTCCCGATTCGCCGAGCCGAAGAGAAGCGAGACGACCTCGCCGCGCGGAATCGGCGTGCCCGCGATCTCGACGCCGTCC
>DASZLW010000227.1:0-6808 GCA_035552175.1 Gaiellaceae bacterium
CCCGGCCCCCGCGCCCGTAAATCGTACGACCGAGAAAGGAGATCAGCTTGATCGCTTCGACCGTGCTCCCGTACCCGACCTGGCTGAACCCGGGCGACAACTCCTGGCAGTTGACGGCCGCCACGCTCGTCGGGCTCATGAGCGTCCCGGGGCTCGTCGTCCTCTACGGCGGCGTGATGCAGAAGCGGTGGTCGGTGAACAGCATGATGCTGGCGTTCACCGCCTTCGCCTCCGTCCTCATCGTCTGGGTGCTCTACGGCTTCGACATGGGCTTCGGACATCCCTGGCAGACGCTCTCGCACCACGGATTCTTCGGGAACTTCATCGGCCAGCCCGGCCCCGTGCTGAAGCACGCGAGCGAGCAGGGACAGGCGAACATCCCGCTCGTCGGCGGGCCGCCCTGGCACTTCCCGCAGTCCACGCTCGTCTACTTCCAGTTCGTCTTCGCGGCGATCACGCCGCTCCTCATGCTCGGATCGGTGCTCGGCCGGATCAACTTCAAGGCGTGGCTCGTCTTCGTCCCGCTCTGGATCTCCGGCGTCTACGTCGTGAACGCATTCCTGATCTGGGGCGGCGGCTGGTGGGCCCAGAAGGGCGCCCTCGACTTCTCGGGCGGCTACGTGATCCACCTCGCGGCAGGAGTCGCAGGCTTCGTCGCGGCCTGGGTGATCGGCCCACGACTCGCGCGAGACCGTGAGATCGACGCACCGAACAACCTGCTGATGGTCGCGACCGGCGCCGGACTCCTCTGGCTCGGCTGGAACGGCTTCAACGGCGGCGATCCGTACTACGCCGGCGCCGATGCGGCCTCCGCAGTCCTGAACACGAACCTGTGCACCGCTGTCGCGCTGCTCGTCTGGGTCGTGTGGGACTTCATGACGAAGCGCAAGCCGTCCCTGATCGGCAGCGTCAACGGCATGATCGTCGGGCTCGTCGCGATCACGCCCTCGGCCGGTTTCGTCAATGGCTATGGCGCGATCATGATCGGCGTCATCGCGTCGTCCGTCGTCTACATCGCCTACAACTACCTGAGCCGGCTGCCGCCGTTCAAGAACGTGGACGACACGCTCGGCGTCATCTACACCCACGGGTTCGCGGGCTTCGCGGGCGGCCTCCTCGTCGGGATCTTCGCCGACTCGAACATCGCGGTCACCGTGAACCCCGACGGGACGCCGAACTTCTCCGGCACCGGCAGCCTGCATCAGCTCTGGGTGCAGTTCTACGTCGGGGTCTGGGTGATCGTCTTCACGGCGATCGGGACGTTCATCATCCTCAAGCTCGTCGGCCTCGTGATCCCGTTGCGGATGACGGACGAGGAGATGGAGATCGGCGACGTCGCGATCCACGGCCACGAGGTCTACCCCTCGGACATCCCGTCGCTCGGGTACTCGGGCGGCATTCCGGGATTGACCGCAGGCACGACCGCGATGACCGCGGCTCCACCTCCGTCGACCGACCCCGGACCGGCTACGGCCTAGAGTCGCGAGATGCCAGCCAAGATCATCGTCTCCTACGACGGCACGGCGGCCGACGACGACGCGCTCGCGTTCGGCCGCCTGCTGTCCAAGGGCGGAGCCTCGCTCGAGCTCGCCTACGTGCAGCACGCCGGCCGGCTTTCCGAGCCGGAGGCCGACCAGCTGCTCGAGGCGGGAGCGAGGTGGCTCGGCCAGCCGGACATCCCGCGGCACGTCGTGCTCTCCGGATCGACGCCCGAGGGGCTGCGCGATCTCGCGGCGAAGGAAGGAGCGAGCGCGATCGTGTTCGGCTCCGAATACAGAACGACCCCGGGTCACGTCGACCCGGGAACCTCGGCACGGATCCTCCTCGACGACGGCCCCGTCGCGATCGGGATCGCCCCCGCCGAGATGCGGTACATGGCCGACGCCCCGATCGCCACGATCGCGGCCGTGGACGGCGACGGCGACCCGAGCGCAAGCACAACGGCGGGCACGCTTGCGAAGCAGTTCGGGTCGGCTATCGCCACGAAGTACACCGGGGACGTCGGGCTCGTCGTCCTCGGCTCGAAGCTCGGAACGCCCACGAGCAGCGTCAGGTTGAGCGCCGCGGCGCAGTACCTGATCGACCTCGTCCGCTGCCCCGTCCTCGTGCTCGCACGAGACGTGGCGATCGCGTTCTGAGGCCCTGATGCATCGGGAGCGGCGCGGCCTCCGGGTCGTGCCGCTCCTCTCCCTTTGCGTTTCCCCGCTCTGGGCTACCCGAGCTCTGCGTTGACGACGAACGCGTCGTCGACGCCCTCCCCGAGCCGCGCGAGCACCTCGGGGGAGGCGAGCGTATCGAGCGAGAGCACCATGAGAGCCTTGCCCGCCTCGCGGTTTCGCGAGACGGCCATGTTGGCGATGTTCACGCCGGCCTCGCCGAGCAGGGTCCCGATCCGGCCGATCACGCCGGGCACGTCGTCGTATCGCAGGACGACCATCCGGCGGGCGAGCTCGATCTCGATGTCGAAGTCGAGCACGGAGACGAGCCAGAGGCGGTTGTCGCGCCCGATCGTCGTCCCCGCGACGCGCAGGCCGCCCGCCGACACGGCGATCAGGTTCGTGTAGTCGCGTGAGGCCCGCTGCCGGTGCTCGCTCACCTCGATCCCGCGCTCGGCGGCGACGAGCGGGGCGTTCACGTAGTTCACGGGCTGGTCGACCCGCCCCCGGAAGGCGCCGTTCAGCGCCGCGACCGTGAGCAGCCGCGTGTCGTGCCCGGCGAGCTCCCCGTAGTACTCGAGCGTGATGCTCTTCGGCTCGCCCCGCGCGAGCTCGAGCGCGAACCGGCCGAGGCCGGCGGCGAGCGGCAGGAACGGGCCGAGAGCTTCGAGATCCTCGGCGCCGACCGACGGGATGTTGACCGCGTTCGTGACGAGGCCGCCGTCGAGCGCTGCCGCGACCTGCTCCGCGACGACCACGCCCGCCCGATCCTGCGCCTCGTCGGTCGAGGCCGCGAGGTGCGGCGTGACGACGAGGTTCGGGGCCTGGAGCAGCGGGCCCGAGTACGGCTCCTGCGGGAACACGTCGATCGCGGCACCCGCGAGGCGGCCCGACTCGAGCGCCTCGAGGAGCGCCTGCTCGTCGACGAGCTCGCCGCGTGCCGCGTTGACGAGGCGGGCGCCTTCCTTCATCTTCGCGAACGCGCCGGCGTCGATCACCCCGCGCGTCTCGTCGTTCAGAGGGAGGTGGATCATCACGACGTCGGCGCGGGAGAGCACTCCGTCGAAGGAGTCGCTCTCGACGCCGAGGTCGCGGAAGCGCTCCTGAGAGACGAACGGGTCGTAGGCGATCACCTGCATCTGCAGGGCAAGCGCGCGGCGGGCGACGAGCTGCCCGATCCGGCCGAAGCCGAGCACCCCGAGCGTCTTCTCCGCGAGCTCGATCCCGCCCCACTTCGACCGCTCCCAGCGACCCTCGACGAGGGCCGCGTGCGCCTGCGGGATGTTGCGGGCGAGCGCGAAGAGCAGGCCGATCGCGTGCTCCGCGGCCGAGACGATGTTCGACTCGGGCGCATTCGCGACCACGATCCCCCGGCGGGTCGCGGCCTCGACGTCGACGTTGTCGACCCCGACGCCCGCGCGCCCGATGACCTTGAGGTTCGTTCCTGCCTCGATCAGCGAGGCCGTCAGCTTCGTCGCCGACCGGATGATGATCGCGTCGTAGCCCCCGATGATCGCGGCGAGGTCGCTCGCCGAGTCGAGGTCGACATCGAAGTGCGCTCGCAGGAGCTCGATCCCCGCCTCGGCGATCTCCTCACGAACGAGCACCTTCGGCCGATCGGTCATCACGCGAACCGTACCCGGAAGCCCACCCGAGGGAGCCCGTCACTGCAATGAGTAAAGAATCGTTGCTGCAGGTATTGAAGTTTCAAATCTGCAACAAGTGAAGTGGGAAGAACCCGCATTGCGATTCAAAACTTTACTTTTTGTACCTCGGTCGCTACAGTGGCCCGCGATGGCGGGAGCGACCCCTGGAGCAAGCATGCGAGTCCCTGCCGGGAGGTGCACGTGAGCGCGGTCGAGAAGCCGCCGGCGGGCAGCAAGCCGCCGCCCGACTGGGATCTCGTCCTCAAGCGGAACCCCGTCGAGCGGCTGAAGCGCGAGAAGGCGCCGCTCGGGATCCGCGAGGAGCTTCCCGCTCTGATCGCCCAGGGCTACGAGAACGTCGCCGAGGAGGACGTCGTCCGCCTGCAGTGGTGGGGCCTCTACCACGACAAGCCGAAGATCGGGACGTTCATGCTCCGCGTGAAGGTGCCCGCGGGCCAGCTCTCGGCCGCCGAGCTCCGCACGATCGGCGAGGTCTCGAACCTCTATGGAAAGGGGGTCGGCGAGCTCTCGACCCGCCAGAACATCCAGCTCCACTACCTCGAGCTCGGGAAGCTGCCGGATGTCTTCAGGCACCTCGACCGGTCAGGGATCACGACCGCCGGTGGCTGCGGCGACACGGTCCGCAACATCACGGGCTGCCCCGTGCAGGGGATCGCGGGCGACGAGATCTTCGACGCCTCCCCGGTCGTCACCGCCGCGGCCGACCTCTTCTACGGCAACCCCGACTGGGCGAACCTGCCGCGGAAGCACAAGTACTCGATCTCCGCCTGTCCCGATCGCTGCAACGCGCCCGAGATCAACTGCATCTCCCTGATCGGGACCATCGACGACGGCCGCGAGGGTTTCGGAGTTCTCGTCGGCGGCGGCCTCTCGTCGGTGCCGCGGATGGCGAAGGAAATGCGCGTCTTCGTTCCCAAAGAGGAGGCGAACGAGATCCTCGGCGCGATCACCTCGGTGTGGTCCGAAGACCTCAAGTACCGCGTCTCGCGCGTCAAGGCTCGGATGAAGTTCATGGTCGACGACATCGGCCCCGAGGGCGTCCGCGAGCGCGTCGAGGCGCGCCTCGGCCGCAAGCTCGAGGACTACGACCTGCCGAAGATCGACGTGGAGCCGTCGCACCACCTCGGCGTGCACGCCCAGAAGCAGGAAGGCCTCTCTTACATCGGCGTGCCGGTGCACCTCGGCCTGATCTCGGGCGACCAGATGATCGCCGTCGCCGACCTCGCGGACCGCTACGGCGGCGACATCCGGCTGACCCGCCAGCAGAACTTCATCGTCACAGGCGTCCCGAGCGACAGGGTCGACGAGGCGAAGGACGAGCTCGCGAAGATCGGCTTTCCGCTCGACGTCAACCCGGTGCGCGGCAACTCGATCGCCTGCACCGGAGAGCCGCACTGCAACTTCTCCGTTGCCGAGACGAAGACGCGCCTCGGCTCCCTGATCGACCGCCTGGACGAGCGCTTCGGGATGGACATCGCCGACCTGCGGCTCCACCTCGACGGCTGCCCTCACGCCTGCGCCCAGCACTGGGTCGGAGACCTCGGCTTCCAGGGCACGACCGCGCGCGACGAGGGCGGCGTCCGCCGGCAGGCCTACGACATCTTCGTGCGCGGCAGCCTCGGCCCCGAGCCGCAGGTGGGCCGCTCGCTCTTCCGGCGCGTCCCGACGGACGAGCTGGACGCCGCGGTGGAGGGATTGATCGCCGGCTGGCTCGAGCAGCGCGAGCCCGGTGAGGGCTTCGTGTCGTTCTCGCGCCGCATGAGCGACGAGGAACTTGGTCAGTTCGCCGGCCTCGAGCCGGCGAAGGTACGCCAACGGGAGGAGGCAGAATGAGCACCTATGAGCTGATCGACGAGCTCGAGGCGGGTGAGCTCTCGATCGAGTTCGAGGGCGAGGAGCCGCAGGCAGTGCTGGAGTGGGCCGCAGCACGGTTCGCACCGAGGCTCGCGATCTCGACGTCGTTCCAGATCGACAGCATCGTCCTGATCGACATGGCCTACGAGATCGATCCGGAGATCCCGGTCTTCAGCGTCGACACGGGCCGTCTTCCGGCGGAGACACTCGAGCTCGCCGACCGCCTCCGCGACCGCTACCCGGGCCTCCGCCTCGAGCTGATCGAGCCCCAGGCATCCGAGGTCGCCGGGATGACCGGCAAGCACGGCGTCGACCTGTTCAAGACGTCCGTCGACCTCCGCCTGCTCTGCTGCAACATCCGCAAGGTCCGGCCGCTCACGAAGCACCTCCACTCGCTCGATGCCTGGGTCACCGGCCTCCGCCGCGACCAGTGGGCGAGCCGCACGAACATCCGCAAGATCGAGATCGACCACGACCACGGTGCGATCGTGAAACTGAACCCGCTCGCCGAGTGGACCGAGGACGAGGTCTGGGACTACGTCCGAGAGCGCGACGTGCCCTACCACTCGCTCTACGACAGGGGCTACAAGTCGATCGGCTGCGCGCCGTGCACCCGGGCGACCGCGCCCGACGAGCCGAGCCGCGCGGGCCGCTGGTGGTGGGAGACGAACGCACCGAAGGAGTGCGGGATCCACTGCTCGGTCGAGAGCGGCGGCCTGGAGCACGAGCTCCACGCGCTGCTCAAGGACGCGGCGCATTGAGCGAGGCGGTCGACAGCATGATCCGCGTCTCCGGCGAGGCGGCCGAGGTCGCGCGCGCCGAGGCGCAGGCGGTGCTCGCGATGGTGCAGGACGAGACGCGGCGCGGCCGGCTCGCAGGCGTCGTCGCGGCCGTCGACGACGGCGAGATCGGCGGCGACGACGCGGACGCGCTCGCGGAGCTCCTCGAGCTCGGACTGCAGACGGGCCGTGTCCGGTCGGTGTACGGCCCCGAGGGCGAGCAGGCCGCACTGGCGCTCTTCCGCCGGCTGCCGCTCGGCCGCGAGCTGACCCAGTCGGCGCGCGACCTGAACGACGCGCTCGGTACGCTCGAGGGCCGCACGATCGAGAAGCTGTCCGTGAGTGCGGTCGG
>DASZLW010000228.1:0-7878 GCA_035552175.1 Gaiellaceae bacterium
TGAACGTCGTGATGCACGATCCCGATCTGGCGAGGCGAACCCGACTCGAGCTGTGGGCGGAGCACCTCGAGCTTCCCGTCTCGACGATCGACGGGAACCCGATCGACGTGATCGACGAGTTCTGGAAGCCGATGAGCCAGGCCCAGCACGACCTGCGCCGCGCGGGAAAACCCCTGACCCACCGCCTCGTGTGCCTTCCGCGCCTCTCGAAGCGCACGAGCCGGCTCTTCGGACCGATCTCGGGCCTTCTCGTCGACGGCTGAGCCGGGCGGCGCTGCCCGCCGGCATGCGCGGACGTACGGACGTGCCGGCTTCGACGGCCTGGGCGCAGGTCACGGCGGGTAGGACGAACCGGGAGGCCCGTCGTCGCGCGCCGCTGCGACCATGGCGAGAAGCTCGGCCGGTGAGGTGCCACCGAGCACGCGGAGACGGGGAAGCTCGTAGGGATCCTCGTCGTGGTGCGCCCACCCGAACACGACCGTCGTCGCGCCCACGTAGCCGGCCGCCGTGACGGCCGCGACCACCGTCGGGTTGTAGTGACCGGACGGGTAGCAGAACCAGTTCACGGGGACGTGGTACTCGCGCTCGAGCTGGTTCCGCGATTCGGCGACCTCGTGATGGAGGTCGGCGGCCCCGAGAGTGATCAGGTCTGCGTGGTTGAACCCCTGCGTGTCGAGCTCCCAGTGCGCCGCAAGAAGCGCGCGCACCTCGCGTGCGCTCAGCCCACCCTGCGACGGGGGAAGGCCCGAGAGCTGGAGGTTCTCGACGCCGACCCAGCCGTGGCGCTGCAGGATCGGCAGCGCCTGCGTGTACTGCGACCGGTAGCCGTTGTCGAAGCTGAGCACGATCGGCTTTCGCGGGAGCGGCGTTCCGCGCTGCCAGTAGCGCCGCACCTGGTCGAGGGTCACCGCGTGATAGCCGGCGGCCGCGAGCGCATTCATCTGCGCCGAGAACTCCGCCGGCGGCATGTAGAGGCCGGGATAGGGCGAGTCGGCGAAGGGAGCGGCGATGACGTGATACATGAGGATCGGGACCGGCTCGGTGCCGGGACGCCTGCGAACGAGGGCCCGATGCTTCCGGGCCGCCCGCACGGGGACGGACGCGCGCGAGCCCCGCTGCTCGGAGGCCTGCACACGCGGGGCCGGATGGGATTCGCCGAATGCTTCGAACGCCGCGAGAGACACGGCTCCGGCGGCTGCGACGACGATGACCGCCGCGATCATCCGGCGGCGCTGGGCGCCGCGTCGATAGACGCGCCGCGTATGACGCATCTCCCTTGCGCGATCGTGCCCCCTTGAGCGCATCTCGCGGCGCCGACTCTAACCGCCGCGGCGGGTGGCGGGCGTCACGGCCCAGAGCGAGGCCCATCCGTAGAGGAGCAGCTTCCCGCGGTTGCCGGACACCGCGACGTACTCGCCGTGGGGAAACGTGAAGAGCGTCCGGCCGGTCCGGGCATCGGCCCCGACGATCCGATGCGCGAAGCTCCCCACGTAGACGACGCCGTCGATCACCGTCGGGGAGCCGGAGATCGGCCCGCCGACCTGGAGCCGCCACAGGACCGCCCCGGAGCTCGCGGAGACGCAGTAGAGCTCGCCCGTGTAGGAGCCGAAGTAGACGCGTCCGTGCCACACGGCCGGTGCCGAGTAGACGAGCCCGCCGGTCGAGACGTGCCAGAGAGCGGCACCGCTCTTCGAGAACGCATAGAGGGCGCCCGCGTCGCGCGAGGGCACGAAGACGCGGCCGCCGGCGACTGCCGAGGTGCCGTACACGGGGCTTCCGGCGGACGCCGTCCACAACGGCCGGCCGTCGGAGCGGCGAAGCGCGACGACGCGCCCGCAGTAGTCGCCGAAGTAGATGACCGGTCCGGCGATCGCCATGCTCGCCGTCACCTTGCATCCGTCGTGGTAGACCCAACGCGCGCGGTGTGTCCGCAGGTCGAGCGCGTAGACGTCCCCCGCCCAATCGCCCAGGTAGTCGATCCCGTGCTCGACGACGGGCGATGACTCGATCTCGCCGGAGGCCGGGTAGTCCCACATCACCTTCCCCGTCGACCGGCGGACGACCATCACGCGCCCCGTCTTCACGTGCGCGACGAGCATCGGCCCGACGACGCCCGGCGAGGAGTCCTGCTCGCGGGAGTGCATGTTCACCTCCCACAACGTCTTTCCGGTCTGCATCGAGAGCGCGAACAGATGCCCGCTCAGATTGTTGAGGTACGCGACGCCCTGATCCACGACGGCGGGATACTCGATGAGCGAGCCGAGGTAGCGCGCCCAGGCGATGTGGAACGGCGGACGCAGCCGGATCGCCGGCTGCGACTGCGTCCGGGCCGGGTCGCCGCCGTAGAGGAGCCACTGCCCGTCCGACCGGTAGAGGGTGAGCTTGATCGCGCCGCGACCCGGGACGATCCGCTCCTGGAGCGAGCCGTAGTGCGGTGCCCGGGCCGTGACGACGAGAGCCTTGGCCTTGCGGAGCACGAGCAGCGACGCCCCTCGCCTGATCGCCCCGGGAGCCGAGACGACGGCGCCCGCGACGGGCCGGCCGGTGTCCCCGTCGCTCACGACGAAGTGGACCGCGCGGCGGGGGTGAGGCGGCGCGACCGCAGGAGGAGAGGTCGTCGCTTTCGTCGTCGTCGTCGTATGAGAGCCGCTCCCGCCGCAGCCGCCGAGGGCCGCGAGGACCACTGCTACCAGCACCGGGGGAAGCAGCGCAGCTGATGGCCGCACCGCAGTGAAACGCACGATGACCAGGGTAGCGGCGGCGGTCGCGCGAGGGATGTGCTCGGGGGCCCGGAGATCGCCGGTGCGGGGTGCGTCCGGCACGGCTTCATGCCTCGGCGGGGGTACCTTCCACCGAGAAGATGGCGGCCGAGAACCCACAGCCGACCGACGACACGACGGCCGCGCTCCGTGCCGCGATCGAGACCCTCGAGTCCGTTGCCCGCGACCGGGGGCTGCTCGGCGCGCTCTCGGTCGAGGAGCGGGCCCGACTCCTCTCGGCGGCGGGCGAGGTTCACAACCCCGACCTCGAGGCTCGCCGACGCTCCGGCAAGGCGTTGCGACGGAAGGAGAAGGCGGAGCGGCGGTCGCGCGACGACCGCGTTCTCGCCGAGACCGGCCTGCGGGTGCTTCGCGACAAGCCGGTCTTCACGACCCCGAACGTCGAGCCGCCCGCCGGGTTCGCCCAGAAGGACGAGGCCGGCGAGGCCCGCGAGGTGATCGAGCCGCAGCACTGTTACGTCTGCAAGCAGCACTACGTGTCGGTGCACCGCTTCTACGACCAGCTCTGCCCCGCCTGCGGCGACTTCAACTTCGGCAAGCGGGCCGAGACTGCCGACCTCGCCGGCCGCGTGGCGCTCCTCACCGGGGGGCGGGTGAAGATCGGCTACCAGGCCGGGATCAAGCTGCTCCGCGCCGGCGCGCAGCTGATCGTCACCACGCGCTTCCCGCGCGACTGCGCCGCCCGCTACGCCCGCGAAGAGGGCTTCGCCGAGTGGGGCGACAGGCTCGAGGTGTTCGGGCTCGACCTCCGGCACACGCCGAGCGTCGACGCGCTCTGCGCCCACCTCGTCTCGACACGCGGTCGCCTCGACTTCATCGTCAACAACGCCTGCCAGACGGTGCGGCGGCCGGCGGACTTCTACCGGCACATGATGGAAGGCGAGACCACGGCGGCGCGGACGATGCCGGCGCATGTGCGGCGCCTCGTCGGCGAGTACGAGGAGCTCCGCGGGAACGGAGGCGCCACGACCGCGCTCGCCGCGAACGGAGCGCCGCTCGCCGGGGTCATGCGCGCGGCCGAGCTCTCGCAGGTGCCGCTCCTTCCGGAAGATCTCTCCGGCGGCAACCGGCTCTTTCCGACCGGCGTGCTCGACGCCGACCTCCAGCAGGTCGACCTGCGCGAGCGGAACTCGTGGCGCCTCCTGCTCGCGGAGGTCTCTACCGTCGAGCTCCTCGAGACGCAGCTCGTGAACGCGATCGCGCCGTTCCTGCTCAACGCCCGGCTCAAGCCGCTGATGCTCGCGACCCCGGAGCGTGACAAGCACATCGTCAACGTGTCCGCCGTCGAGGGACAGTTCTACCGCCGCTTCAAGACCACGCGGCACCCGCACACGAACATGGCGAAAGCAGCCCTGAACATGATGACGCGCACGTCCGCCGCCGACTACTTCGGCGACGGGATCCACATGAACAGCGTCGACACCGGCTGGGTGAGCGACGAGGATCCGGTCGCGATCGCGGCGCGCAAGACCGCCGAGCACCGCTTCCGCCCGCCGCTCGACATCGTCGACGGCGCGGCCCGCATCCTCGACCCGATCATCTCCGGCTTCAACACCGGCGAGCACCTGTGGGGTCGGTTCCTCAAGGACTACCGGCCGACGGACTGGTGACCTCGGCCGGCTCGAGGGTCCTTCCGGCGCGCCCGAGCCGAGCGGTTCAGGACCGAGCGGCAGGAATCTCGCAGTGCTTCGGCGTTCCCCGGCCTGATCTTCTCGAGCGCGGACGGCCGGGAGCTACCGCGCTGCGAGCTCGGCGAGCCGGCCCGACTTCTCGGCCTCGACCGTCTCTCGCAGGCCGCCGAGCAGCTCGTCGCCGACGAGGACGAGCGGGCACTGCATCCGGCCCGTCTTCGCGACGAGCGCCTCGCGCTCCTCGTCGGTCTCGACGTTCACCGTCGTGTACTCGAACCCGTGCGCGTCGAGCAGATGCTTGATGCGCGTGCACGTCTCGGTGGGCTCGGTGATGTAGAGGGTGATCTCGGCCACGAGCCGAGGATATCGAGCCGCCGCAGCTGCCTCACGCACCGATCGAGCGGGCAAGGGCGATCGCCTCGAGGTCGCTCATCGCGGCGCCCGTCGCGAGAAGCTCCTCGAGCTCGGCGGTGTCGAGCGCCACCGCGAGCGCGGCATGGGTCTCGTCGTGGAGGCGCTGCTCGAACGGCTTGAGCGTCGCGCCGATCCGCCCGAGAAAGCTCCGGCCGAACCCGAGCACGACGGCTCCCTCGCGCCGCCGGCTCGTCCTCGCCGCGACGCCGGCGAGCGCGAGGACGCACCATGCGACATCCTCCTTGTCGTCGACGCTTCCCGACAGGTCGAGCGCCTCCACGAGCAGGCCGGCCGCACGCGCCGGCGACCCCTGCGACATCGCCACCGCGCCGAGGTTGTAGAGCGAGCGCGCCACGTTGACGACGTCGTTCGCCTTCCGGAGCAGCGCGAGACTCTGCTCGAACTGCGCTGCCGCCACGTCGAGCTCTCCGAGTGAGAGGGCGACGTCGCCACGGTTGTTCCGCGCGAGCGCGATCAGGCGGGGCTCGCCGAGCTTCTCCGCCGCCGCGATGCACTCGTCGAGCGTCTCGGCCGCGGAGCCATGCTCGCCCTGCGCGTGGAGGATCGCACCGAGATTGCTGAGCGACCGCACGATTCCGGGAGCGTCGGCGAGCTCGCGGTAGAGAACGAGCGCCTGCTCGACGAGGACCCGGGCGCGCGGGTAGTCGCCGCGCAGGACGCCGAGCGCCGAGGCCGTGCGCAGAGCGTTGGCGGTGAGAAGCGGATCCGCGTCGGGTGCGGCTGTCACTGCGCGCTCGAGGCGGTCGAGCCCGTCGCTCAGGTAGCCGCGGATGTACCAGAACCGGCCGAGCGCGCTTGCGAGCCGCAGCGCCGGGGCCGGCTCTCCGTGGGTGTCGAACCAGTCCAGCGCTGCTCGGAGATCGTCGTGGCTCGCCTCGAGCAGCTCGAGCCAATGCCCCTGATCCGCTCCGGCGAGCTCGGGCTCGGCCGTCTCGGCCAGCCGGAGGAAGTAGGCCGCGTGGAGGCAGCGACCGGTCTCGGCAGCCGGAAGCTCTCGCCCGTACTGCCGGACGACCTCGAGCAGCTCGAACGAGTCCCCCGACCGTTTGACGATGCTCGCCTCGACGAGCTCGTCGAGATCGGCGGCCTCCGCATCCGGACCGCCCACCTCGAGCATCGCCGCCGAGTCGAAGCTCGCGCGGAAGAGCGCCGCGCGACCGAAGAGATGCTGGGCCTCCGGGCCGAGCAGCGCAAAGCTCCAGTCGATCGCCGTCCGCATCGCACGGTGGCGGTCGGGGCCGTCCCGGGACCCGCGATCGAGCGCGTCGAGCCGGGAGTCGAGGAGCTTCAGCAGGTCGCCGGAGGAGCGGCTGCGAAACCACGGCGCTGCGAGCTCGATCGCGAGCGGCATCCCCTCGAGCCTCGCCGCGATCTCGGCGATGGTGCCGTCGCCGGCGTCGACGTTCACCCCGGAAGCCGCGACGCGAGCCGCGAGCAGCTCTCGTGCGTCGCCCGCCGAGAGTGGCTCGACGTCGAAGACGTGCTCGGCCGCAAGCCGGAGCACCCGGCGGCTCGTCGCGAGCACCGTGAGGAGCGGAGCCGCGTCGAGCAGCGACGCGATCATTCCCGCGCCGTCGACCAGGTGCTCGAAGTTGTCGACGACGAGCAGGAGCTCGCGGGTGCGGAGATGCTCCCCGATCACCTCGGGCCAACCGGCGTCGGGATCTTCGCGCAACCCGAGGGAGCGACCGATCGCCTGCATCACCTGGGCCGGATCCACGAGCGGCGCGAGGTCGACGAACACGGAGCCGTCGGCGAGCTCCTCGTCGAGGGCGCGAGCGAGCTCGACCGCGAGCCTCGTCTTCCCGATCCCTCCCGGACCGACAAGGGTGACGAGGCGCGTGCGGGCGTCGAGGAGCTGCTCCCGGAGCCGCCCGAGCTCGCGTTCGCGTCCGATCGTCCGCGTGTGCGGCCCCGGAGCGCGCCTGCCGGTCGGGTCGCGCGCGGCAGGCGCCGCGAGCGCAGGATCGTGCACGAGGATGCGACGCTCGAGCTCGCGAAGCTCCGGCCCCGGCTCGAGCCCGAGCGTCTCGACGAGCACGGCTCGACCGGCGCGGAAGCACTCGAGGGCGTCCGACTGCCGCTCGGCCCGGTAGAGCGCGAGCATCAGCAGACCGCGCAGGCGCTCGCGGACCGGATGCTCGGCGACGAGGCGCTCGAGATCGGCGACCGGCTCTCCCCTGTCACCGAGCCGAAGCCCGGCATCGAACCGCGCCTCCCAGCACTCGAGCCGGAGCTCGTCCAACCTCCATGCCTCGTCCCGCGCGAACGGCAGGCTCCGGAGGTCGGAGAGTGCCTCCTCACCCCGCCACAGTCCGAGGGCACGGAGGTAGAGGCTGCGCGCGAGCCGAGGGTTGCCGGCGGCGAGGGCGCGCCGCCCGCCTTCGAGCAGAGCCTCGAACCTTCCCGAGTCGAGCTCGCCCGCCTCGACGCGAAGCCGGTAGCCGGGCCGCTCGGTGAAGAGCCGCTGCGGCGGGAGGACGCTTCGAAGCTGCGAGACGTAGAGGCGGAGCACGCTCGAAGCCGACGCGGGCGCGGAGCCCTGCCACAACGACTCGATCAGCGTGTCGGAGGCGACGACCTCTCCCGCGCGGAGCACGAGAGCGGCGAGAAGCGCCAGCGGCTGGCGCGGAAGCTGGAGCGGCGTACCTGCCGCGAGTACCTGGAACGGGCCGAGGACGCCGAGCTCGAGTGCCGCGTCGGCCCCGGAAGCTGCCGCGTCCGAGCCGAGGCGGCGGCGAGCGGCGGCCGGTGCGCGGTCGGCGCTCATCGCCCGCGCGGGCCGGCCGGCGACAGACGTTGCGCCACCGCACTCCTCACGGCTCGACCACCCCCTCCTCGTCGCTCGGTCGCAGGGCCATTCTGCCCGGACGGCCGCGAATCGAGCGGAGATGGTACGAAACGAGCGGCGCTCGAGCTTCGAGCCCGAGCGCCGCCCGCCGAGCTCTACTTCGTCAGCCTGAGGCTGAGCATCTCGCTGCCGGACTTGCCGCCCGCAGCGTCGAAGGTGACGTGGAGCTCGACCTTGAGCG
>DASZLW010000229.1:0-15339 GCA_035552175.1 Gaiellaceae bacterium
GCGACCTGCCCGGAGGGATCGTCAACGTCCTCACGGGTCGCCGCGCCGAGCTGGCGCCGTGGCTCGCCTCGCACATGGACGTGAACGCGATCGACCTGACCGGTGTCGAGCCGGGCGGGACGGAATCCCTCAGAGCCGACCTCGAGCGGACGGCCGCCGACAACGTGAAGCGGGTCGTCTCCGGTGCGCCCGACTCGCAGAGCCTGTACGAGATCTCGGCGTTCCTCGAGCTGAAGACCGTCTGGCACCCGGTCGGCGTCTGAGGCCTCGACCCGGTTTGAAGGTCGAGATCCTCGGCTCGGGCGGGGCCGTCACGATCCCGAGGCCCGGATGCTCGTGCCGTGTCTGCGTCGAGGCCCGCGAGAAGGGCAGGCCGTACGAGCGGACCGGTCCGAGCGTCTTCGTCCACGGGCCGGACGTCCTGATCGACACGCCCGAGGAGTCGAAGGCACAGCTGAACCGCTCGCAGGTCGGCCGGATCGGCGCGGGCTTCTACTCGCACTGGCATCCCGATCACACGGCGGGCCGGCGGGTCTGGGAGTCGCGCAACTTCGACTTCCGATCGTGGCCTCGCAGGGTCGAGACGACCCCGATCTACGTCCCCGAGCCCGTCTGGGCGGATTTCGAGTCGAACTACGGCCTCGCCGACCAGTTTCGATTCATGGAGAAGCAGGGGACGGTCAGGATCGTGAGGATCGCCGGGCGCGAACCGTTCGCCCTCGGGGAGTTCACCGTGACACCCGTGCCGCTCGACGCCGAGAACGCCCATGCGTACCTCTTCGAAGGCGACGGCGCGCGGGTGCTCGTCGCGATGGACGAGACACACGGCTGGACGCCGCCGGACCTCGGTCCGCTCGATCTCGCGATCCTGCCGATCGGTGTCTTCGAGCACCACCCGTACACGGCGGAGCGGCTGATTCCCGAGGAGTTCTGCAAGCCGCCGGTGAAGAAGACGCGGTATGCCCGGGCGCTCGAGATCGTGCGGGCGCTCGCTCCGCGGCGTGCCGTCCTCTCGCATGTCGAGGAGATGGACAGGCTCTCGCACGACGAGCTCGTCCGGCTCGGGGGCACTGACGGCTGGGAGCCCGCCTACGATGGGATGGTGATCGAGCTTTGACCGCGGCGGGACGCCCCGAAGGATTAGGCTTCGGCCGCCTGGTGGGATCTTCGCGACGTCTGAGCCATCGCATCTCGGAAGGTGACGGGATCGCAATCATCGTCCGCGTCAGCGACGCGGGCTCCGCGCGCGCGGCCGAGGAGCAGGGCGCGAAGGCGCTCGGCATCGACCGCGCGATCGAGGGGATCCGCGAGGCGACCACCCTGCCGCTCCTCTGGCTCGCCGCGGGGGAGCCGGCCGATTGCGATGCCGTCGCGCTTCGTAGCGGGGACGGTGACGGAGGCGAGATCGAGACGGTGACAGAGGTGCGTGACGAGGACGAGCTCGAGCAGGCGCTCGAGGGGCACGACCCCGAGGTGTTCCTGATCTCCCCGTCGGCCGGCGGTGAGGCCGACCTCATCGAGCTCGCGCTCGAGCTGCTCGAGGACGTGCCGGCCGGGAAGCTCGCGATCGCCGACGTCGACGTCGCGGATCGCGAGGAGGTGCTGAAGCTCGAGCGCGCCGGGTTCGATGCGGTGCTCGTCGCCCCGGGTGACGTCGGGTCGCTCGTCGGGCACAGCCCTCCCGATGTCTGATCGCTCGCCGGCCCGACCCGAAAATCCCGCTTTCTGCGCGAAAGGCGAAGCGATTTAAGAAAGCCGGCACAGACCTGTGACAGCCGTCGGCCGTAGCCCTCGGCTCGAGGGCGGTGGGGTCGCGGCCCCACCGTGAGGGCGGGGGAGCCCGGTTCGACGTGTCAGTTCCAAACGGTGTCCTCGGGGGCCGGTCGGGCGAGGCGCACACGAGGCGTCTACCATGGTCGGGCGTGAGATGGCTGCTTGCATCCGCCGGCCTGCTGGTCGGGATCGGCTTCGCGTTGACCGGCTGCGGCGGTTCGAAGTCAGCGGCCCGGACCACGCAGACGACCGCCGCGGCTGTCGCCGCGAAGCCCACATGCGCGTTCACGCACGGCTGGGTCGCGCTCGCGAACAAGATCCAGGCCGACGTCTACTGCCCGGGCTGGCTGCCTGACCCGCTCACCTCGCAGATCGGGGGCCAGTGGAACAACATCGACTCCGTCAGCAAGGATCGGAGCTACCTGATCAGCTTCGTCTGGCAGGAGACCGAGGTCGGGATCAACGGCGCCGGCGGCGAGCTGCACGTCAACCTGCGCGGCTACCCCGGCAAGGCCGCGATCCCGACCTGCCTCGAGGGGCTCCACGACACGACGCCCACGCCGTGTTTTGCGCAGCCGCACGGGAACGTCGTCGAGAACGGGATCAAGGCGACCCTCTACACGGTGAACCAGGACGCCGACGAGTGGCACCTGCTGCTCGCCTGGCACCACGCGGGCGGGCTCTACACCGTCTCCGAGCATCTCGCGCCGCCGCTCGACTACCGGAAGACGGTCGCGTACCTGAAGCACGAGCTCGGCTCCCTCGTGCTCGTTGCGCCGACGCACTCCACGTGAGCCCCACCCGCCGCCAGGTGCTGGCGGGTGCAGCGGCCACCGCCCTCGGGGCATCCGGCGTCTACGAGCTCGTCGACCAGCTCGCGGGATCCCCGCCGAAGCGCCGCCCCGTTACCGACGGCCTTCCCGAGCAGCACCTGCTCCAGGGTGTCCGCGTGGTCACGGAGAACAACGTCGAGATCCTCGTGCCGCCGCTCCACCACGAGGTCGTGACGGCGAAGCTCTCGCTCGGCGCCGCCGACCTGAAGGACGCGCAGCGCACGCTCGAGGACACGTTCCTCGGGCTCGAGTCCGACTACGCGGTGACGCCTGCGGGGCTCGGGACGACGGTCGCCTGGGGCCTCCCGTACTTCAAGCGGCTCGTCCCCGCCGCTGCCGCAGCGCACCTTCCGCACGACGCTCGTGCCGGCAAGCCGGCACTGATCGAGGCCCGCACGTTCCCGAGCGACCCGACCGGCACCGTGCTCGAGCAGAACGACCTCGCGATCCTGCTCCGGAGCGACAGCCGCGCGCACATCGACGACGCCCTCGGCCGGCTGCAGAAGACGGGGCTCCTTCACGTGACGAGCCTCCGTCGGGGCTTCGCGGGCGGCGCCTTCGACGGCGGCGACTCGCTGCCGCGGCAGATGGCGGTGGCGGCGAACGTCCCCGGCGCCGACCTGATCCCGGAGCGCTCCGAGCTCTTCCTCGGCTTCACCTCCACCCAGAAAGCAGCATTCGGCCCGGGGAAGATCGCGAACTTCGAGACGCTCGGCTACGTCGACCTACGCGGCGGATACTTCCGCGAGGGGACGCACATGCACCTCTCGCACGTCACCGAGGATCTCGAGGCCTGGTACATCAACTTCGAGTTCGACGAGCGTGTCGCGACGGCGTTCCGGCCGAACCTGGAGGTGGCCGCCAACACCCAGGTCGTCCCGCAAGGGCCCGAGCAGGCCTCGGACGCGGCCGAGGTGCGGCGCCAGTTCGCGGCGTCGGGCCGGATCGGCCACAGCGCCTCGATCCAGACGACCTCGCGTCTCTCCGCGGCCGCGGTCGGGGCAGACGGAACCCACTACCCGAAGGGGACCGCGATCCCGATCCGGGCGGACTTCAACACGCTCGACAACCCGTTCGCGTACTCCTCGGAGCCGGACGTGCTGCAGGAGGGCCCTGCGGCCGGGATCCACTTCCTCGTCTTCAACCCCTCGAGCGACGACTTCGAACGAAACCGGCTCGCGATGGACGGCATCCTCCCAGGCGGGTCGATCGACCTCCAGCCGCGCGGCCGCGCGCAGGGGTTCAACTCGATCCTCGAGACGACGCACCGCCAGAACTACCTCGTCCCCCCGCGCCGTCACCGCAGCTTCCCGCTGGCCGAGCTGTAGGCGATGATTGCGCGGTGGCCCCCCGCCTCGCTGCGCTGATCGCCCTGCTCGCGCTCGCCGGCGCCGGAGCGGGCGCCGGAACCGCCTCTCGCGCCCCGGCGAGCCCGACCGTACGCCTGATCTTCGGCGGCGACGTGATGCTCGGCCGCGGCGTCGCGGGGCTCGCGCGGCGGAGCCCGGGTGCGGTGTTTGCGGGTATCCGCTTCCAGCTCGTCTCGGCCGACCTCACGGTCGCGAACCTCGAGTCGCCGCTCACGAACCGCCCGCACCTCTGGACGCATGGGCCGAACGCGCTCGAGGCGAAGCCGGAGACGGCGAGGATCCTGAAGGCAGCCGGGTTCGACGCGCTGGCGATCGCGAACAACCACGCGGGCGACGCCGGGCCGCAGACGGCGCCCGACACGATGCGGGCGCTCGCCGCCGCAGGCCTTCCGGTGCTCGGTGCGGGTGGAAACAGAGCCGCTGCGTACGCGCCTCGGATTCTGACCGCGAGGGGCCTGAGGATCGCGTTCCTCTCCTTCGACGACACCGGCGAGGGCCCACGCGCCGGCGCGCACACACCGGGTGTCGCGTGGTGGAGCACGAAGCTCGCCCACGCCGCCGTCATCCGCGCGAGGGCCGAGGCCGACCTCGTCGTCGTCGGCATCCACGGTGGCACCGAGTACGACCCGACGACGGATCCCTGGCTCGCGCACCTCGGCCGCCTGCTCGCCTCGTGGGGCGTCGACATCGTCTGGGGAACCGGGCCGCACGTCGTCCAGCCGACGAAGGCGATCCCGCGGGCGGGCGGCGGCTCCACGATCGTCGCGACGAGCCTCGGCAACCTCGTCTTCGACCAGAGCATCCAGGGCACGCGCACCGGCGAGCTGCTCGAGGTGCTCGCCGGCCGGAACGGCGTCCGCGCCTACCGCCTCGGCGCGACGGCGCAGGAGCCGTCGAACGCCGTCGACTTCTCGCAGTGGCGCTCCCCGATCGGGAACGCGGTCGCCCTGGACGGGGACTGGTGGACGCTCGCCGGCTCGGTCAGGCGGGCGGTCGCGGCGGCGCCGCCCACGCTGAGGGGCTTCCCTGTCGAGCACGTCGTCGCCGCCACGGCCGGCGATCCGGTGGGCGACGGATCCACGCAGGTCGCCGTCTCGTTCTGGCGCCCCTACCGCCGTACCGACGTGAACGCGATGCTGCCGCGAAGCGTGCTCGTCGACTCGCGCGGCCTCACGAACCACGTCGGGATCTACAGTCGCGACGGGCGCGAGCTCTGGGTCGCCGGAACGGTTCTGACCCCGGTGCGGAAGCTCGCCGCATGCGACGGAGGGCTCGCCCTCGCATATACGACCCTGAACGGACGAACGATCGTCGGCGCCGACGCCTGGCTCTGGCACGGCTTCGGCTTCACCCCGCTTCCGGCGCTCGCCGGCCCCGGCATCCCGGGTTGCGCGGACGTCGACGGAGACGGCCGCCTCGACCCTGTCATCCTCGGAAGGAGAACCTGATGAGACGCCCGCACCTCCCGGCCGGAGCGCTCGTGCTCGTCGGCGCCGTCACCATCGCCGTGACCGCGTGCGCCGGCGCGAGCTCGAAGACGGCGGCCACGACCGTGGCGAGGGCCGCGGCCGCCGCGCCGCTGCCGGTCTCGCCGGGCGACTTCGGCAAGTACGGCGCCGTCCCGCTCCAGGATCCGAACACGCCCGCCTACCAGGGGCCGGCGACGCCGCACTCGGTCGCGAAGATCGTGCTGACGAAGGGCGAGCGCGCAGAGCTGAAGCAGGTGAAAGCGCTCGGGCCGGCACTCGCGAAGAACAGCTTTGCCGTGGTGCGCTCCGGCTCCGGCCTGTTCGCCGACGAGTACGAGGGGAACATCTACGGCGGCTTTCCGATCTACGTCACGACCGATGCCGCCTACAACGCGTGGCATCTCGTCTTCGACAAGACGCTCCGCGACCTCGAGTCCGGCGTGCTTTCGCCGAAGCTCTCGCTGCTCCTCACGCGTGCGCTCGCGAACGCGCACAAGGAGACCCTCGCCGCGGCCGGAACCCCGCTCGGGGTGCCCGCGTCGCACGTCGAGCAGCTCTACGAGCTCGCGGAGTCGGAGCTCGGGATGAGCGTGAAGCTCGGGCCGCTCGCGACGCGGGAGAAGGCGCTGATCGCGGCGCACGACGCGAAGTCGACCTCGCCGATCACGGGCGCGCAGATCGACTACTCGCTGTTCACGCCGCGCGGCCATTACACGCTGACCCCGGCTCTGACCCGGTTCTTCCTCTCGATGTCGGTGCTCGGACAGCTCGCGTTCTGCCTGCCGGGGACGGCGGCATGCCCCGGTACCGCGCCGATGCGCGAGGGCATCCTCGCCGCGAACGACATCGCCACCGACGCGAAGGCCGAGGGTCTCTGGCAGTCGATCTACGCGCCCACGGCCTTCCTCGTCGGCCTCGCGGACGACTACACGCCTGCCGAGGTCGTCGCCGCTCTCGGGAGCACGGGGAAGAGCGTCCGTTCGCTCGGCACGGATTCGGCTGTGGCGAAGGTCGCCGCGGCGCTCGTGGCGAAGCGGAAGGTGAAGATCGACCCGCAGAGCGCCTCGATCCGGATCATGGGGACGCGTTTCGTCCTCGACGACTACCTGCTCGATCAGCTGATCTACCCGAACGTCGGCACGTCCGCGAAGCCGCGCGTGCTGCCGTCCGGTCTCGACGTTGCAGCGGCGCTCGGCTCGAAGGCGGCCGTGCTGGCGAACCCGACGGCAACCGCGTACAAGGGCTACTCGGCCCGGCTCGCGAAGCTGCAGGCTGCCGTCGCGGCGCGCCCGAGGGCCGACTGGGGCTCGACGGTCTACGACGCGTGGCTCTACGCGCTCCAGCCGATGTTCGCGCCACACGGGAACGCATTTCCCGACTACATGCGCTCGCCGGCATGGGCCGACAAGGATCTTCAGAGCGGCCTCGGCTCCTACACCGAGCTGAAGCACGACACCGTGCTCTTCACGAAGCAGCCGGCGGCCGAGGCGGGGGGCGATCCGGTCCAGAAGACGCCGCTCAACTGGGTCGAGCCGGACCCGGTCGCCTTCGAGCGCCTTGCCGCGGCCTCGACGCTGATGCGCCAGGGGCTGGCCTCGCGCGGCCTCCTGACGAAGGAGGCAGGGGGCCTCCTCGACACCGATACGGCTCTCTTCGACTTCTTCGCACGCGTCGCGAAGCGCGAGCTTGCCGGCAAGCCGCTCCCGGCCGCCGACAACACGCGCCTCCGGGGGATCGGCGACACGCTCGCCTCGATCTGGTTCCGCACGGCGCAGCGAAACGAAGCGGCCTCGCTGCCCGATCAGGCCGCGCTCGTCGCCGACGTCGCGAGCTCTCCGACCCAGGTGCTCGAGGACGCGGACGGCGAGATCGACACGCTGTACGTGATCGTCCCTGACGGCCACGGCCACTTCGAGCTCGCCCGCGGCGGCGTCTACTCCTACTACGAGTTCGCCGAGCCGTCGTCCGAGCGCCTGACCGACAGCGACTGGCGCGCGATGCTCGTTTCGGGGAAGGTGCCGCCCCGCCCGGCGTGGGAGTCGAGCTTCCGCGTCCTCTGCCCGCCACCGCCGAAGGCGCTCGCGAAGTACAACCCGGGCTGCAGCTCGAGCGACATGCCGGGCTAGGAGGACGCGCCCCGCTCTTGGTTCCGCGTAGGATGAGGCCCTCGCGGCGGTGGCGGAATCGGTATACGCGATGGTCTCAAAAACCATTGTCCTTCGGGGCATGTGGGTTCAAGTCCCACCCGCCGCATCGCCGTTCCGCCGCGTGGCTCGCCATCCGCATCCGGCTTCTCGCAAGCTCGAAGTAACACTGCGGTAACAGCTCAGAGTTGAAATACCTGCCCACTCTGCGGATACTCCCCTGCTCGTGACCACTGACGCCTCGACGCCCGTGCTCACCCGATTCGCCGTCCGACGGCTCGCGAACCCGGTGACGGCCCTCGGCCTTCTCCTCGTCGCCGGCCTCGTCGCCTGGCTGATCGGGAACATCGTCCAGTCACCGAGCCAGTTCTTCCAGGCACTCCTGATCGGGATCACGAACGGCTGCATCTACGCCCTCGTCGCGCTCGGGTACACGCTCGTCTACGGGATCCTCGAGCTGATCAACTTCGCCCACGGCGACGTGTTCATGCTCGGCGGGATGTTCTCGATCACGCTGGCCGGCGGAGGGTTCTTCGCGATCAGCTCCGGATCGGCCGCACTCTGGCCGCTGATCGTCGTGATCCTCCTGATCTCGATGCTGTGCTGCGCGGTCGTGAACGCGAGCATCGAGCTCGTCGCCTACCGGCCGCTGCGGAACGCCCCGCGGCTCGCGCCGCTGATCACCGCGATCGGGATGAGCTTCATCGTCGAGACCGCGGGCCTGATCTGGAAGGGCCCGAACTACGTCAACTTCCCGGATGTGCTGCCGACGAAGCCGATCGGCACCATCGGCGGCGTCGAGATCACGTGGGAGACCCCGGTGGTCGTGTTCATCACGGTCCCCGTGCTCGCCGCGCTGCTCTACCTCGTGCAGAAGACGAAGCAGGGCAAGGCGATGCGCGCCACGGCCCAGGACATGGATGCGAGCGCGATCATGGGGATCAACGTCAACCGGACGATCTCCTTCACGTTCCTGATCGCCGGCGCGCTCGCCGGTGCGGCCGGGCTCGTCTACGCGCTCGCGCAGACGACCGTCCGCTACGACCAGGGCTTCACGCTCGGGCTGATCGCGTTCACCTCGGCCGTGCTCGGAGGGATCGGGAACCTGCCCGGCGCCGTGCTCGGCGCGCTCCTGATCGGGCTGATCCAGGCGTTCAACGAGGCCCTGACCTGGCACGCACCGGGCTCGAACTGGACCGAGTCGATCGTCTTCTCGATCCTGATCCTGATCCTCGTCTTCCGGCCCGAGGGGCTCCTCGGCGAACGGACGCCCGAAGGCGGCTGACGTGAGCCAGCCCCAGCAGATCGGCTTCCGGAACGAGCTCCGCGCCCGCTGGCAGGCACGCCCCGAGAACGAGCGGCTCGTCGCCACGATCGGCTCCCAGCTCGCGCTCGCGGTGCTGTGCTGGTTCATCGACGCGGCGCTCGGCTACGGCGTCGCGATCATCTTCGCGATCGTCTGGATGCGTCGCCTGCCGCCGTTCCCGTGGCGGCTCGCCCTCCAGGCGGGTCTGATCGTCGCCTTCGTGCTCGCCTGGGCACTCGGAACGACGAGCGGATCGGTGTCGCTCGTCTTCGGGTTCGCGTTCCTGCTCTCCTGGATCCCGTCGCGCAGGCGGGGCTGGCTCCTCCCGCTCGCGGCGCTGGCGATCGCCGTGGCGTACCCGTTCTTCGCGGCGAACCTGTTCACGATCCCCGTGTTCGGGCAGTTCCCCGACGTCCCGACCGGCACCTACATGGTCGTCTTCATCCTCATGGCGGTCGGGCTGAACATCGTCGTGGGCTACGCCGGCCTCCTCGACCTCGGGTACGTCGCTTTCTACGCTACGGGCGCCTATACAGCGGGCTGGTTCGCGTCCTCGCAGTTCGCCGGGCAGAAGTGCCCGACGCCGCACCACACGGTCGCGAACTGCCCCGTCGCGGCCGTCCCGAAGCTGAACCTGAACCTCGGCGGCGTGGGGATCCCGGCCGGGACCGGCGGGCTCCACTTCTCGATCTTCCTGGTCGTCCTGATCGCCGGCCTGATCACCGCGCTCTTCGGGATCGTGATCGGCCTGCCGACGCTGCGCCTCCGGGGCGACTACCTCGCGATCGTGACCCTCGGGTTCGGCGAGATCCTCCCGCAGATCGCGCGGAACGGCGACAACCTCGGCGGGTTCAACCTCACGAACGGGGCGAACGGGATCACGCCGATCGACTCGCCGGGGTTCGGGAACGGCCTCTCGAGTGCGACCGGCCACATCCTCCCGGCGAACTACCTGACCTGCTGCCACACGTCGCTCAACATCGGCTTCCTCGACATCCACCACCAGATCCAGAACGCCGACCTCTTCTTCTGGACGGCGCTCGTGCTGCTGGCGCTCACCGTCTTCTGCTCGCTCCGGCTGCGCGACTCCCGGCTCGGACGCGCGTGGGTCGCGATCCGCGAGGACGAGACGGCGGCGGCGGCGATGGGGATCCCGCTCATGCGGACGAAGACCTGGGCCTACGCGAGCGGCGCGTTCTTCGGCGGTGTCGCGGGCGCCTACTACGCCTCGACGAAGTCGGGCACCTTCCCGGACGACTTCTTCTTCAACATCTCGGTCTTCATCCTCTGCATGGTGATCCTCGGCGGGATGGGGAACGTGTGGGGTGTGATCGTCGGAGCCGCGTTCCTCGCGTACCTGAACAAGTTCGGCCTCGGGAACATCGGCAGCTGGCTCAATCAGCACATTCACGCGGGCGGCCACCACCTGACGATCGACGTGCCGCTCTACGCATCCGGGATCTACGGGGTGATCATCGTCGGCGTGATGCTGCTGCGACCCGAGGGCCTCCTGCCGTCGGCGCGCCGCAAAGCCGAGCTGCACGAGACGGCGACGCACGACGCACCGCTCTACGACCTGCAGCACGAGGGCACCTGATGGCAGAAGAGGACAACGTCCTCGTCGCCGAGGGCCTCCGGAAGGAGTTCGGCGGGCTCGTCGCCGTGAACAGCGTCGACTTCGTTGTCCCGCGCGGCAAGGTCGTCTCGCTGATCGGCCCGAACGGCGCCGGGAAGACGACCTTCTTCAACATGCTCACGGGCGTCTACAAGCCGACGGGCGGCCGCGTGCTCTTCCTCGGCGAGGACGTCACCGGCAAGCCGCCGCACGCGATCACCGCGCGCGGCGTGGGGCGGACGTTCCAGAACATCCGGCTGTTTCCGAACATGACGACGCTCGAGAACGTGCTGGTCGGGATGCACTCGCGCCTCAAGGGAAACCTGTTCACCTCGATCCTGCGCACGGGCGGCGTCAAGCGCGAGGAGGCCGAGGCGCGCGACCGGGCGCGCGAGCTGCTCCGGTTCTCGGGGCTCAAGCGGCACGAGGACGAGGCCGCCGGAAGCTTGCCCTACGGAGACCAGCGCCGGCTCGAGGTTGCGCGGGCCCTCGCGACCGAGCCGCAGCTCCTGCTCCTCGACGAGCCGACCGCCGGGATGAACCCGGGCGAGTCCGCGGACTTCACCGACTTCGTCCGCCGCCTGCGCGACGAGAACAAGCTCACGGTGCTGATGATCGAGCACGACATGCGAGTCGTGATGGGCATCTCCGACCGCGTCTCCGTGCTCGACTACGGCGAGAAGATCGCCGAGGGCTCGCCGAAGGAGGTCCAGAAGGACGAGCGCGTGATCGAGGCGTACCTCGGGAAGGCAGCCGTCGAGGACATGAAGCGGCAGGGGCTCTCGTGAGCGCCCAGGCCGTGCACGCGGGGGCGGAGCCGATCCTCGAGATCACGAATATGCACACCTACTACGGCTCGATCCACGCGATCCAGGGCATCTCGCTGCAGGTTCAGCAGGGCGAGGTCGTGACGCTCCTCGGGGCGAACGGGGCGGGGAAGTCGACGACGCTGCGCTCGATCAACGGCCTCCAGCGGCCGCGGCAGGGCTCGATCCGCTTCCAGGGACGCGATATCACCGACACGCCGCCGCACGAGATCGTGAAGCGCGGAATCGCCCAGTCGCCGGAGGGACGCAGGCTCTTCCCCCGGATGACCGTGACCGAGAATCTCGAGATGGGCGCCTTCCAGCGCTCGGACAAGCCGGGGATCCGCGAGGACATGGACCGCGTGTACGACCTCTTCCCGCGGCTGAAGGAGCGGCGGACGCAGAAGGCCGGGACGATGTCCGGGGGCGAGCAGCAGATGTGCGCGATCGGGCGGGCGCTGATGGCGCGGCCGAAGCTGCTCCTCCTGGACGAGCCGTCGCTCGGGCTCGCGCCGATCTTCGTCGAGCGAATCTTCGAGATCGTGAAGACGATCAACGAGCAGGGCACCTCGATCCTCCTCGTCGAGCAGAACGCCCTGATGGCGCTCGACCACGCCCATCGGGGCTACGTGATGGAGACCGGGAAGATCGTGCTCGCAGACTCCGCGGAGGCGTTGAAGACCAACGAGCAGGTCCGGAAGACCTACCTCGGCGAGGGGTAGCCGAGAGCTCGAGGCCTGCGAGGCCGAACCGTGCCGTCCGGCAGATAGACTTCCGGCGCTCGAACGCGATGAGGCCCGCGTCCAACCGCTCCCACGAGCTGATGGCTTCTACCAACCGAAGCAGTTGACACCGACGGGAGGTAGCGCGTGCACGGGGAGCGGGACGGGACGGAATGAAGACGGTGCTCGCAGTCGCGATCGCCGGTGCGGCCGGGGCCCTTGCACGCTACGGGCTCGCCGGCCTCATCAGCCGCCGCTCGGACGGAGCGTTCCCGTGGGGCACGTTCGTCGTCAACATCACGGGCGCTTTCGCGCTCGGCCTGGTCTTCACGCTCGCCACCGAACGCTGGGAGGTCGCACCGTGGCTCCGGTCGGCATTGACGATCGGCTTCCTCGGTGCGTACACGACCTTCTCGACGCTCAGCTTCGAGACGTACCGCCTCGCCGCCGACCGGGCCCTCGGTCTCGCCGCCGCGAACCTGTTCGGCTCCTGCACCGCCGGGCTCGTCGCGGTCTACCTCGGCGTCGTGATCGGGAGGAGCGTATGACGCGGCTCGAAGGATCGGGAAAGCTCGTGCGGATCTTCATCGGCGAGTCCGACACGTGGCACGGGAAGCCGCTCTACCAGGCGCTCGTCCGCCGTGTCCGCGAAGAAGGGGTCGCCGGTGCGACCGTCCTACGCGGGATCGAGGGCTTCGGCGCCCGCTCGCACCTTCACACCGCACGGATCCTGCGGCTCTCGGAGGATCTCCCCCTCGTGATCGAGATCGTCGACACCGCCGAGCGCGTCGAGGCCCTGCTGCCGATCCTCGACGAGATGGTGGGCGACGGGATGGTGACGATCGAGGCCGTCGAGATCCTCACCTACCGCGCTTCCGGCCGGACGACGAGCGGGAAGTAGGGCGGCGACAGCAGGAACCCGATCCGCTCGGCCCCGCGGCCGCGCGCCATCGCGAGCGCGGCATTGACGTTGTGCACCGGGACGAACCCGAGCTGCCGCGCGGAGGGGGCGTCCCGGCAGCCGGCGACGAGCACCGGCCCGAGACGGCTGAGCGCGGCGTCGCAGGCGCTCCACTCGACGAAGGGCTCGAGGGGATGCAGCGACCGGCCGGCCCGGTACTCGGCGAGCGCCTTCGCATCGCCGACCGCCGCGAGCTCCGCCTCCCGGAGCGCGTCGCTGTCCCGCGCGGTGCGCGGGTCGGCGAAGAGCGCGCGGAAGGGCGACTGGACAGGCGGCGGAAACCGCCGCTGGAAGTCATGGAGCAGGATCGCCGTCCCGCCCGGCTTGACGGGGAACTCGTTCCGCCAGAGGCGCAATGCGAGCCCGAGCCCGAAGTAGGCCGCCGAAACGGGGTTCGGAAGCTCGCGGGGCATGAACGGAGTCGTCGGCGGGACGCCGAGCACGATCGCGTCGAGCGGCTCGTCGAGCGTCGCACCCTTGAACTCGATCGCGCGCAAGAGCGCCTCGGAGTGGGCGACGGACGGCATCCCGCCGAGGACGGCGGCCGCGGTCAGCTCCCGCGGGACGCGCTCGATGACGAGCGACCGGAGCGCGGCCGGAAGCAGGCCGAGCCCCCGCCGGAGCTTCGACCGCGCGATCCGCTCCAGGATCTGCTCCTCGTACGGATAGCCGCCGAACACCTGCGGGAGGTTGAGGACGAGCGAGACGCCGAACACGGGCATCCTCGCCGCGAGCAGGCGCTCGACCTCGAGCGCGAGTGCCCAGCCCTGCGAGGAGGACGGCTCGAGCAGCGAGGTCGCCCCGCAGGCGCGGAGCGCCTCGCGCGAGGCGGCACGCACGAAGGTCGAGGGGCCGCCTTCGAGCACCGTCTCGGCGGCCGAGACGGCGACGAGGAGATCGGTCTCGACGAGCGCGGGGGAGACGCGCAGCGGCGTCTCGGACCCGGTCCCGATCCGAACGAGGTCGGGGCTCTCGGCGTCGTGGACGATCAGCCGCCCCCGGAACCGGCGGCGGAACTCGGGCGGGACGAGGAGCCCGATCTCCCGCGGTGAAGGGCGCCGGTCGAGCCCGCCCGCGACCAGGATCGTGACGTGGGCGACGCCGAGCCGCTCCAGCTCGTCCACCGTCGCGGCGATCGCCTCCTGGCGCGGATCGGGCGCAACCGAGGGAACGGGCAGGTTCGGGAGCTCGATCACGACCGTCGCGGTCCCGCCCGGCGTCACGAGCGAGGCGAGCGGAGGCCCGGAGAGCGGGAACTGGAGCGCCTCGCGGGTGGCCGCGCCCACGTCGCGGAGCACGTCGGTGGGCGCGGGAGGGCGGAGGACGACGCCTCCGTCGGGCACGTCGACGACCGCGATCCGCGTTCCGGAGAGGAGCGGGATGCGCGTCACGTCGGGCTCCGGGGCAGCGGTAGCATCGACGCAGTGTCACCGAAGACCCTGACCGGCGAGGAGCTACAGCTCGACGACGCCCCCGCCCAGGACTGCGACGTCTTCCTCGTCGACGGCAACAACCTCGCCTACCGCGCGTTCTTCGCGCTGCCGGAGGAGCTCGCGACCTCCGAGGGTGTTCCCACGGGGGCATTGCTCGGATTCACGAACATGCTCTTCAAGCTGCTCTCCGACTACCGTCCGAAGGCGGTCGCCGTCGCCTGGGACTCGCGGCCGGTCCACCGGAAGGCACTCGCCGAGGCGGCGGACGTCGTCTACAAGGAAGGCCGGAAGCCGATGCCGGACCTGCTGCGCGAGCAGTTCCCGCACTTCCGGCCGCTCGTCGAGGCCTTCGGGTACCGGAACCTCGAGTTCGAGGGGTGGGAGGCCGACGACGTGATCGCGACGCTCGCGACGCGCGCCGACCTGGCCGGTCTGCGCACGTGCGTCGTGTCGACCGACCGTGACGCGTTCCAGCTCTGCTCGGAGAACGTCTGCCTGATGATGACGCCCCGCGGCGTCGCCGACGTCCAGGTCTACACGCCCGCGCGCGTCGAGGCGCGCTACGGCGTGCGGCCCGACCAGGTGCCGGACTTCATCGGCCTCAAGGGCGACACCTCCGACAACATCCCTGGCGTTCCCGGCATCGGCGACAAGACGGCCGGGCAGCTCGTCGCGCAGTACGGCTCGCTCGAGTCGGTGATCGAGCATGCCGGAGAGCTCTCGCCGGCGAGGTCGCGCTCGATCGTCGAGTACGCCGACCAGGCCCGGGTCTCGAAGGAGCTCGCGACGATGCGGCGCGACCTCGACATCGATCTCGACCCGGGGACGCTCGTGCTCGCGCCGCCCGACCGCTCGCAGCTGAAGGAGTTCTTCCGCCGGTTCGAGTTCCGCGGCCTCCTGTCGCGCG
>DASZLW010000230.1:0-10679 GCA_035552175.1 Gaiellaceae bacterium
CTTCATCCAGCCCCCGAGCCCCTGGTGGGCGACGTGGTAGACGCACGTGCCCATCACGAGCCCGAGCGGGCGGTACCCCGCGCTGAGCAGCGTGTAGAAGTCCTGGCCGGAGAGGTCGCTCGTGAACGGGCGCCCGTTCGGCGCGCGGTGAAGCACGCCCTCCCGGTGCTTGACGGCGGTGCCGATTGCGATGAACTCGGCGATCTCCGCTCCCCACTCGTAGCGGCTGACGTCGAGGCGCACACCGACGACTCCGTCGGCGCCGAGCTGGTCGGCCTCCTCCTCCATGCGCGTCATCGCAAGCTCCCGCGCGTGGTACATCGCCTGCGAGAGCACGTTCATCTCCTGGTTCTGATTCCACTGGCCGCGCTGGTAACCGACGTGGTAGATCGAGCTCCCGATCACGAGCCCGAGCGGATCGAAGCCCGCCTCCTTCACGAGCAGGAACTCGTTCACCGAGAGGTCGCTCGTGAAGAAGTTCGCGGCCTTCATCTTCTGGAGCCGCTCGCGACCGTGCTCCGGCAGGCCGGCGGTCGAGTTCGGGTCGTACTGCTGGTCCGTCATCTGGTCACCTCGTTGAGGGGAAGGGCGAGATAGGTCTGTGTGGGTTCCGGGCGGTTCGCGAGCTCGACGATCGCGGTGCCGAGCGCGTGGACGATCACGATCATGTCGGTGACCTCGGTGTCGTTGCCGGTCGAGCGCTCGACCTCCTCGGTCTCGAGCTCGAACCGCATCCCGACGAGGCCCGCCGGCGAGCCGAGGTCTGCCGCCTGCGCGTGGACGCGGTGCATCGCGGCCTGCCGGGCGGCGTGGACGCCGCGGGTGAAGTCGGGAAGCTCCTGGTTCGGCGAGAACATCCAGCCGGACGAGGCCTGCTGCTGCCAGCCGGTCATCGCGTAGACGAGCGTCGTCCCGGCCACGATCCCGACGGGCCAGTAGCCGTTCAGGTAGAGCTTCGCGAAGTCCTGGCCCGACAGGTTCGAGAGGACTGGCTTGTCCTCGCCGATGTCGAACCGGTCGCACTTGACCGCGGTGCCGACGGCGATGAACTCGACCACCCCGCGCGCCCATTCGTAGGCGCCGCGCTCGATACGAACGCCGACGACGGCATCCGCGCCCGCGAGCCGCGCCTCCTCGGCGAGCCGCGAGAGCGCGAGCCGGCGCGCTTCCTGCCAGGCCTTGGTCGGGACGTCGAGCTCGAAGACCTGGCCGCTCATGAAGCCGTAGCCGCCCGGCATGTACTGCCAGCCGACGTTGTAGAAGCAGCTCCCCATCACCTGCGTGATCGCGCGGAACCCCGCCTGCCGCATCAGCAGGAACTCGTTCGTCGTCAGATCCGAGCTGAAGAAGCCGGGCTTCTCCTGCCCGAGCTTCGCCAGACGCTCGCGCGCCGCGAGCGGCAGCCCGCCCGCCTCGATCGAGCGGAGGCTCTCGGCAGCCCGGTCGGCGGCCTCCTCACTCGGCGCCGCGCCGGCTCCCTTGCTGCGGCCGAACAGCATCAGTCGCTCAGCATCTTCTGCAGCGCAAGCCGCGCGTGCTCGCTCTGGCCGGCCTCGTCGACGAGCTTCCCCGAGAGCTCGTCGATCCACGACTCGACCGGAAGCTCCTCCGTCTTGAGCGCGATCCCGCGCACGACGTTGCGGCGGGTCGTGACCACGCGCCCGCCCTGGTGCTCGAGCCGGTACTCGCTGTCGCCGAGCCGGACGCTCATCCGGCGAACGTGCTTGATCCCGCGCCCGAGGAAGCCGCCGCCTTCCCGCTCGACCTCGACGCGGTCCGGAAAGGAGGATGTCAGCTTCGTCGCGAGCGCCTCGACGAACGCCTTCAGGTCACCGAGGTCGGCCCGAAGCGAAGCGGCGAGCAAGTCGAACTCGGAAGCCGACACGAATCGCATCGTAGAAGAAACCGTCCCGGCAGGACGACTGTCCGGATCCGACAGCGGCACCCGCACCCCCGCCCTTTGGGTGGGGCCGCGGCCCACCGCCCTCGAGATCAATTTTACGGGCGGAACCTGTGACAGGACTGTGCCGTCTTTCTTAAATCGCGCGGGCAGCTTTCGCAACGAGCGCGAGAATCGAGTCGGGCATCCGCAGGCGGTGCGGGAAGGAAGACGCTGATCGGCGGCGGCTATCGCCGGCAGCGCGGCCCGGTCGGCGCACCCCGGGTCACGGCAGCCGGTAGATGTCGAGCACGCCGCTCGTCGCGTGATCGTTCGAGTTGCCCTCACCGGCGGCGATGCGGCCGTCGACAACGATCGGGCTCTGCCAGTGCGCCTCCCCGATCGGCAGCTCGCCGACGAGCTTCCCCGTCGAGGGTGAGTACACGTAGATGTCGCCGCTCCACTGGACGTAGAGCAGCCCGCCCGCGAGTACCGGGCTCGTCCCCCCAGAGCTGTTCGACCACACCTCGCGGAGGCGTCCCCCCTCGAGCCGCCACGCGGCCGTGCCGGCCGAGGTCGCGAGGAAGACCCACGACCCCTTCCACACGGCCGGCTCCGAAAAGAGATCCGTCGGCCCCGGGACGGGCACCGACTGCAGCTCCCCGCCCGTCGCGTCGCTCACGCCCGCGAGCCGCGAGAGCCGGAGCAGCCGCAACGTCCCGTCCTTGCCGCCCTGCACGAAATAGCCGCCGGAGAGGAGAGCCGGCGCCGTCGAGCCGAGGTCGAGATCCTGTCGATTCAGGTCATCCTGGTTCGTCGGCGTCCAGTGCTTCAGCAGACGGCTGCCGTCCGGCGAGAGGACGAGGACGCTGTCACCCCAGAACGTCTTGCCGTCGAAGGTCGCGTTTCCGGTCGCGACGAGAAGATCGCCGGTCGCCGGATCGACGACGGGCGCCGACCGCCCCCAGATCGCAGCGTCGCTCTGCGGGCAACTCGACGGCAGGATGACCCCGTGGCGATTCGAGCAGAGCGCGTTCCACTCGCCGATGATGTGCCCGTTCGCCGGGCTCAGCGTCACGACATGCCCCTGGTAGGACGGGGCGTCCCCGATGTAGCCGTCGGTCGCGACGATCACGCGCCCGCTCGCGAAGTTGAGAGCCGAGGCGAGCTTCTCGTGGGTCGGGTCGCGGGTGAGCGACGTCGACCAGAGCTCCTTCCCGGTCGCGACGGACAGCTTGCGAATCCGTCCGTCGGGAGCGCCCGCGTAGATCGCGGTGCGGCTCGGATCGGCGACCGGCGACATCGTGGTGATCTGCGCGCTCCCGGCGTAGCCCGAGTAGGTGGCGGGCGTGTAGCGCCACAGGATGCGACCGCTCCCCGCATCGATCGCGAGGGTGATGCCGTACGTCGTCGTGACGAAGAAGGTGTCGTGGCGCCGGCCCTTCACCGTCACGCCGTGCAGATAGATCGGTGAGGAGTCGACCGTCCCGGGCAGGCTGACCTGCTGCCGCGCGAGCTTGCCGAGGCTTGCCGCCTCGATCCCCGTGTTCTGCGGCCCGACATCCTGACGCGCCGGGTCGAACCCGAACATCGGCCAGTCGGTCGGCGTCGTCGCCCCCGCCGCGCCGTCCCCTGCGCTCGCCATGCAGGCGACGAACGCGGCGACGAGAAGCGCGGCGGCGCCCGCCCTCACTGCCGGACGAGAATCTTGCGCAGCTCGTCTTCGGTGCCGGATTCGAGGATCGCGAGCACCGAGTCGCCAGGCGCGAGCTTCGTCGAGCCGTCGGGCGATTCCGCCTTCCCGTTCCGCACGATCGAGATCACGCGTGAGCCTTCCGGAAGCGCGAGGTCGCGGATCGTCTTCCCGGCGCACACCGCCTGCTGGTCGACGAGGATCTCGACGATCTCGAGGTTCTCCTTCCGGAGCTCGAGCAGGTGAATGAGCCCGTGCTCCGGCACCTCGTGCTCGATCAGGCCCATGATCGACGCGGTCGCGGACACCGTGGGGCTGATCCCGAGCAGGTCGAAGTACGGCTGGTTCCGCGGGTCGTTGACGCGGGCGATCGTGGTCTCGACGCCGTAACGGTCACGCGCGAGCTGGCAGATCACGATGTTGTCCTCGTCATCGCCCGTTACCGCAACGACGGCGTCGGGCGGTCTCGTGATCCCGGCGCGCTCGAGCACGAACAGCTCCGTCGCGTCGCCCCGGTGCACCTGGTGCTCGAACTCGGGCTCGAGCCGGTCGAAATGGTCGCTGCGCTGCTCGATCAGGGTGATCTCGTGCCCGTGGCGGAGCAGGCCGCGGGCGAGGTTCGACCCGACCTTGCCACCCCCTGCGATCAGGAGGTACATCTACCTCAGCGCCCCTTCGTAGGCGCGAACCGCGTTCGTCAGCGTCTCGATCGCGCTCTGGGTCGGGCACACGACGTTGAGCCCCCGCGTGCGGAAGAACTCGGCGCGAGCGGGATCGAGGATCCGGACGACGACGGAGCGGACGTCGAACCGCTTCTGCGCCATCTGGCCGATCACGATGTTCGAGTTGTCCCCGTCGGTGGTGACGACGACGGCGTCCGAGTCCTCGATGCCGGCCCGACGGAGGAGGTTGAGGTCGATCCCCTGGCCGACGTGGAACTCGCCGGTCCAGTCGTCGCCTAGTCGACCGAGCGCTTCCTCGCGCTCGTCGACGACGCTCACGCTCCAGCCGGCCGCGCGCAGCTCGAGGGCGACTGCGCTGCCGACACGGCCGCAGCCGATGATCAATACCTTCACGCCGGCCAGCGTAGCTCAGCACGGGCGGATCGGACGGTCAACCGAGTGCGAGCTCCTCGTCGAGGACGCTCTGCGGGAACGCGACGATCAGCACCTCGCACGGCGCCTGGCGCAACACGAAGTCGACGGTCGGTGAGAAGAAACGCGACAGCCGGCGCCAGCGCGGCGACGATCCGAGCACGATCACGTCGGCGTTGCCCTCGCGGGCGCGGTCGACGATCGCACGCCCGATCGAGCGAGCCCGGACCGTCACGAGCTCGACATCGACCCCGAGCTCCTCGCCGAGCACCTTCGCCTCGGCGAGCGAATCGCCCGCACGGGTCTCGGCATGGGCCATCGGCGCGTCGAGCTTCTGGTCGAGCGGGACGAGGACGACGTGCAGCGCCTCGACGACCGCGCCGTGCTCCGCGGCGAGCTTCACGGCGGTGGCGACCATCTCCTCGCCAATCACGCCGAGCTTCATCGGAACGAGGATCCGCCGGAACCGCGGGACGTTGTCGAAATGCACCGTGTCGGGGGCGATCACGCGCTCCGTCAGTCCTTCGCCGTGCGAGCGCCGCACCGCGACGAAGACGACGAGCCCGACGACGAGCCACACGGGCCCGGCGTATCGGGCGCCGGGATGAGTGACGACCGCGATCACCCAGACCGCGAAGGTGAGCACCGCGCCCACGACCGCCGGGAGCGGAATCTCGGCGCCTCTCCACTTCACGTTCAGCGGGGCACGGTAGGGGCGGGGAAGATCGGGCTCGGTGATCCGGAGCTTGATCACGGCGAGCTGCGTCGCGGTGAAGGCGAGGAGGACGCCGAACGAGAACACGCTCGCGAGGAAGGCGACGTCGTGCTTGATGAACGCGGTCATGATCACGATCGCACTCGAGACGACGGTCGCGCTCAGGATCGCCTGCGGCGAGACGAGCGTCCGCCGGTGCAGCCGCCCGAAGACGCGCGGCAGCTGGCCGTGCTCGCCGAGCGAGTAGGCGAGCCGCGAGAAGCCGGAGATCGAGGTCGTGATCGACGCGGCGAGGATCAGCGCGCCGCTTGCCCCGACGAAGAAGCGGATCGTGTCGCCGAGGCCCGAGGAGGTATGCGCTCTGATCTGCTCGGCGACACCGACGAGCGGCGAGCGGAGCCAGCGCGAGCCGAGCTCCGTCTGGGGGCCCGGGAACGCCGAGAGCGCCACGATCGCGATCGCGACGTAGGTGGTCACGACGGTGCCGATCGCGACGAACAGCGATCTCGGCAGGTCGACGCCGGGGCGGCGGGCCTCCTCGGCGAGGTTCGCGACCGTCTCGAGTCCCGTGAACGCGAGCATCGCGAGCGGGATCGCGAACGCGAGGGAGTGCAGCGTCGGGGCGTGGCCGAACGAGGTTCCGTGCGTCAGCTTGTGCGGCGAGAAGAGAAGCGCGAAGCCGAACCCGATCAGGACGACCTGCGTGAGCACGTCGAGCGCCGGGATGAGGATCCCGAACGTGTAGAGCGACGGGCGGCGGACGAGGCGGATCGCCCCGATCAGCACGATCGCGCCGACGCCGACGACCACGTCCCACGGGTTCCGGTCGAGCGCCGAGATCTGGAACGCGCCGGCGAGGTAGTGCGGCAGGAAGAGCGCGGAGAGCGCGATCACGATCAGGTAGTCGAGGAACAGCATCCAGCCGGTCATGAACCCGGCGAGGTCGTTCGCCGCTCGCCTGACGAAGGTCGCGGCCCCCCCGGTCTCGGGGAGCGCGGAGGTCGCCTCGGCGTAGGAGAGTGCGACGAGCAGGAAGAGCGCGCCGACGCCGAGCAGGACGAGCGGCGTGAATCCGACCGCGTGGAGGGCAACGATCCCGAGCGCGAAGTAGATCGACGAGGCGATCTCGCCGTAGGCCACGCTGAAGAGCGAGAGTGCGCCGAGCTCGCGGCGCAGGCCTGGAAGCTTCCGTGCCACGGGTTCCTGTTAACTCCGTCTCGCGAGGTAGAAACGTCCGCAGCCGGCGACCACGAAGAGGAGCCCGAGGAGGAGCCCGACCTCGCCCCCGCCCTCGACGAGCGTCATCACGAGGAGCGTGACGCCGAGCCCGACGACGACGACCGCGAGCAGCATCGCGAGAGTCGCGTTAGTCCGCACCGGACACCTCCGCGGTGAACGTGGCTCGGGCGGACAAGGCCGGTGCCAGACACCGTGCCGTAGACGTCACGGCGAGGGGAAAAACCCCTGCACAGCGAGCAGTTCCAAAGGGGACAGTCACCGTCACGGAAGTGTGACGGGCATGTCTTCGCGAGGCAGGCCGGCGTTGGACATGTCTCCGGCGGCCATGACCGGGGACAGTCACTGTGACGTAAGCGTCACGGCGAGGGCGAAAACTCCTGCACAGAAGGCGGTTTTCGAGGGGACAGTCACCGTCACGGAAGTGTGACACCGCCGTCATTTGGCCTTTTTGCCCGCTGCGACCATGACGCGGCACGGGGCGTTCTTGAGGACGAAGTCGACGGTCTTCCCGAAGATCTCCCGGTGCGGGCTTCGCGGCGCGCCGAGGACGATGATCTCGGCCTGCCTCCGCGCTGCCTCGTCGACGATCGCGCGGCCCGCGTTTCGCGCCCGCACCACGCGGTCGATCGTGCGCACCCCGTAGGCCCCCGCGGCAAACCGTGCGTCGTCGAGGAGGGCATCGGCCTTCTCCTCCTCCTTGCGCAGGTCGATCGTGAGCGCCGACTCGAGCGGGACGACGATCACGCGGAGCGCGACGATCGTGCCGCCGCGCTCTGCGGCGAGGCGGGCGGCGATGTCGATCGGCTCGTGCGCCTCCGGCCCGGAGACGATCGGGACGAGGATCGTCCGGTACTCGAGCGCCACCGCCGGCCCGAACTGGAGCGGCGCGACCGCGGTCTGGCGGAGCGGCAGGTTGAGCCGCTTGCGGTAGATCGTGTAGAAGACGAAGCCGGCGCTCAGCCACGCCAGGCCCGCATACCGGGTCGGCGCGTCCTGCACGACGACGACGAGCCACGCGAGACCGGTGCCGAGGCCGCCGAAGATCGCGAAGAGCGGCCAGCTGACGCCTCGCACCTTCACGCTCGGCGGCACGCGGTAGGGGTTCACGACCTCCGGCGGCTTCCGCCGCAACTGGATCACCGCGGCATGCGCGATCGTGAAGGAGAGCATCGCGCCGAACGCGTACATCCGCCCGATGAAGTCGACGTTCCCGGGGAGCAGGAAGAGGATCGAGAAGAACCCCGCGAAGACGAGAAGCGAGAGCCACGGCGTCTTGAACCGCGGATGCAGCCGCCTGAACACTTCCGGCAGCTGGCGATGCGTCGACATCGAGTACGTGATCCGCGACGCGCCGATCACGCCCGCGTTCGTCGCGATGAAGAGGATCGTCGCCGCGAGGACGCCGACGTAGATCTTCGCGGCGGAGAGGACCGTCCCGTGCAGGTTCAAGTTCTCGACGAGGCCGAGCACGGGGTCGTTCTTGAACCCGTGCGGCGGATCCTGCCCGAGCGACGTCACGAACTTCCCGCCGACCTCGTGCACGGGGAGCGCGGAGAGCGCCACGAGCGGCAGCGTGAAGTAGATCGCGAAGACGGCGATCGCGACGAGCCGGATCGACGCGGGAATCGTCCGGCGCGGGTCGCGCGCCTCCTCGGCCAGGTTCGAGACGGTCTCGATCCCGGTGTACGCGATCATCGCCACCGGGATCGCGAGTGCGAAGTTCGCCCACGACGGAGCCGTCCCCCAGTGGATGTTCGCCTTCAGGATGTGCGGGCTGAAGATGAGGACGAAGCCGAGCACGACGAGCAGCAGCTGCGTCGCGAAGTCGACGACCGCCAGCACGACGTTGAGCGCCGCGGCCTCCTTGACGCCGACGATGTTGATCCCGACGAGCAGGATCACGACGCAGATCCCGACGACGATGTCCCACGGGTTCGTCTTCAGCGGCTCCCAGAAGATCGAGAGGTAGTGCGGGACGAAGAACGCCGAGATCGCGACGGTGATCACGTAGTTCAGCATCTGGGCCCACGCGGCCGCGAACGACACGAGCTCGTTGAACGCGTGCCGGGCGAAGCTCGACGAGCCGCCGGCCTCCGGGAAGAGCACCGTCCCCTCCGCGTAGGTCGCGGCCGTGCACGCGAAGATCACCCCCGAGATGACGAAGACGAGCGGCGTGAGGCCGAGCGCGATCGCCGCCGTGACGCCGAGGGCGTAGTAGATCGACGAGCCGACGTTGCCGTACGCGGTGGCAAAGAGCGCGGGCGTTCCGAGGACACGCTCCAACGCGTGCGATTGCCGCCGCCTCCGTGGCACCTGCTCACACTACTCCGGCCGGCGGCTTCGCACGAGGGAAGGCAACGCATCCAGGCTCGCCCCCGCGATTTCTCTATCGATCCCGCGGGCGCCCTCTAACCGTCGCACGCCTGGGCCGAGCGAACGGTCCGCGGACATCGGCTCACGACGATCCGCGAACCGGCAGGAGGTGAAGGAGGGGCGACGGCCGAGACCGCCGCCCCTCCCTCGCCCTCGGACGCCTACGTGTGGATCGAGACGAGGAGCGGGATGATCAGGATCGCGACGATGTTCGTGATCTTGATCATCGGGTTGATCGCCGGGCCCGCCGTGTCCTTGTACGGGTCGCCGACCGTGTCGCCGGTGACCGAGGCGGCGTGGGCATCGGAGCCCTTGCCGCCGTAGAGGCCGTCCTCGATCATCTTCTTCGCGTTGTCCCAGGCGCCGCCGCCGGCGGTCATCGAGATCGCGAGGAAGAGGCCCGTGACGATCGTGCCGACGAGCAGGCCGCCGAGCATGCGGGCATTGATGATCCCGACGATGATCGGGAACCCGATCGGGATCAATGCCGGGAGGAGCATCGACTTGATCGCCGACCCGGTCACGATCGCGATCGCGGGACCGTACTCGGGCCGCTCCGTGCCTTCCATGATCCCCGGGTGCTCGCGGAACTGGCGCCGCACCTCCTCCACGACCTCGCCGCCGACGCGGCCGACCGCCTGCATCGCGAGCGACGCGAACAGGAACGGCATCAGGCCGCCGATGAAGAGCCCGGCGATGAGCCATGGATCGGAGAGGTCGAACCGGAGATGGGCCGCATCGAGCGAGCTCCCGGCCGGGGCCTGGGCGATCAGCCCGGTGCGATACGAGTCGAAGAGGACGAGCGCGGCGAGCGCCGCCGAGCCGATCGCGTACCCCTTCGTCACGGCCTTCGTCGTGTTCCCGACCGCGTCGAGCGGGTCGGTGATGCCGCGGACGGCCTCTGGAAGGTCGGCCATCTCCGCGATCCCGCCGGCGTTGTCGGTCACCGGGCCGAACGCGTCGAGGGCCACGATCAGGCCGGTCATCGAGAGCTGTGCCATGACGGCGACGCCGATGCCGTACAGCCCGGCGAAGTGATGGGCGAGCAGGATCCCCGCCGCGATCACGATCACCGGGGCGGCCGTGGCCTGCATGCCGACGGCGAGGCCCTCGATGATGTTCGTCGCATGGCCGGTCTGCGACGCCTTCGCGATGAGCTTCACCGGGTTCCAGCGGGTGCCCGTGTAGAACTCGGTGATCGCCACGAGCAGGAACGTGACGACGAGGCCGATGATCGCGGAGACGTACAGATCCTTGAAGTCGTACCGGCCCTTGTCGAACGCCATCGTCACCGGGATGAAGCCGGCGGCCGACAGGATCGTCGCCGCGAGCACCGAGCGGTAGAGCGCGTTGATCACCGCGTTCTCCCCGCGGCCGAGGTAGGCGAAGAACGTCCCGATCACGGACGAGATCGCGGACACCCCGCCGAGTGCGAGCGGGAAGAGGTAGAGGTGGGAGCCTCCGAGCCCGGTCGCCGTTCCGAGCAGCATCACCGCGACCGCGGTCACCGCGTACGTCTCGAACAGGTCGGCGGCCATTCCGGCGCAGTCGCCGACGTTGTCGCCGACGTTGTCCGCGATCACGGCCGGGTTGCGCGGGTCGTCCTCCGGGATCCCCGCCTCGATCTTGCCGACGAGGTCGGCTCCGACATCGGCGGCCTTCGTGAAGATGCCGCCGCCGAGGCGG
>DASZLW010000231.1:0-3128 GCA_035552175.1 Gaiellaceae bacterium
CGGGAGCGAATCGCTCGCGGGCACTCACCGGTTTCCTGCCCGCGCGCGGCGGTCTGCGGAGTGAACCGCTGCGGGAAAGTTGCAAGCTGCGCGCGACTCCACGGAACCGGGGTACTGCGCAGCCTGTATGAACCCGAAGCGGTTCACTTCAGCCTCGACGGCTTCCGCCACGGCTATTCCAGGTGGTGTCTGTTCACCGGCGGCACAAGCTGCACGAGGTGCATGGGAAGCGCGGACGCAGATCCACTAGCCGCTCGGATCTAGAGCCACCGCCCACGCGCCCACCTACTCCGATACACAACTAGACGGCCGACTGGAACCTGGCATCCGGAGCGACTCAAGGGTGAACTGTGCGACCGGTTTTCCGCCGTAGGCAGCAAACGATCGACTCCGACGGTTCAGTACCCGTCTGTCGAGACAACACACATTGTTGATTTACAGGAACTTCAAGAGCGGGAGCGACGGGACTCGAACCCGCGACCTCCGGCGTGACAGGCCGGCGTTCTAACCAGCTGAACTACGCCCCCAGGCGAGAGGGCAGTTTACCCAGGCGGCGAAGTACTGCGTGATGACCAACCTCGACTGGGTTCTGATCGCCTTCGTCGTGCTGGCCGCCCTCGGCGGATACAAGCGCGGGCTCGTCGGGACGGCGCTCTGGTTGATCGGCATCGTCGTGGGTGCCGTGCTCGGCGCGCGGCTCGCTCCGCACGTCCTGAGCGGGGGGTCGAGCTCCCGTTACACGGCACTGATCGGGCTCGTCGGAGCGTTCGTCGGCGTCGCCGTCTGCCAGATGATCGCCTCGATCATCGGCCGGTCGATCCGAACCGGGCTCCACCTGCTGCCGCCGCTCCACCTGCTCGACTCGCTCGGCGGCGCCGTCGTGGGGGCGGTGTGGGGGCTCGCGCTCGTCTGGATCGCGAGCGCCGTCGCGCTCCAGATCCCGGGCCACCGGAAGCTCCGGAAGGACGTCCGCCGTTCGCACGTGGTTCACCGGATCGACCAGGTTGCCCCGCCGCACGACATCCTGCACGTGCAGAAGCAGCTGGTGAAGTTCGCCGCCATGGTCCGTACCGACTTGCCCGGCTCACCCCGCTGAGCAGCTCGATCGTCGCGCGACGAACAGCCTCGACGTGGCGCGACGCTCGTCACGCGAACGCGATCAGGCGAGGAGCTCGAGCACGGATGTCGGCTTGCGGTAGGGCGCGACGACGTAGACCCCGGCATAGCGCCCGCGCGCTGCCGCGACGAGGTCCTTCGCGTTCGTCATTCCGATCTCGACCGCGCCCGGGCCGGCATCGGCAAGTGCCTCCTGGAGCGGTTCCGGGACGACGATTCCCGGCACCTCGTTGTGAAGGCGGAGTGCGAGGCGGTAGCTCGTGAGCGGGAAGATCCCCGCGAGCACCGGGATCGGCCAGCCTCCGAGAAGCTCGCCGAACCGGTCGAGGGCGTCGAGGTCGTAGGCGATCTGGGACATCGCGAACCGGGCGCCGGCGTCGACCTTCGCCCGGAACCGGTCGGCCTCCGCCTCCAGATCGTCGGCGTTGTGGTTCACGGCGACGCCGACGAAGAACGAGGTCGGGGCGTCGATCGGGCGGCCGTTGTAGTCCTCGCCCCTGTTCAGGCGTGCGATCAGGCCCGTGAGCCCGATGGCATCGATCTCGTACACGCCCTGAGAGCCCGGGTAGTCGCCGACCTCGGGCGGGTCCCCGGTGATCGCGAGGACGTTGCGGACGCCCTCCGAATGCGCGCCGAGGAGCAGCGACTCGAGCCCGAGCACGGTCGCATCACGCGTCGTCAGGTGGGGGATCGTCTCGAGGCTCGTCGCGCGCTCGATCGCGCACGAGACGATCAGGGAGCTGATTCCGGCCCGTGCCGTCGCGTTGTCGTTCACGTCGACGAACTTGACGGTTCCGTCCTCGAGCGCCTCGGCGACCTCGATCAGGCCGCGACTCGAGCCGCCGAGCGGAGGGTCGAGCTGGACGGAGACGACGAACTCTCCCTCGCGGAGCGATTTCGCGAGCGCGGTCTCGCGCTGCTCCTCGCCGAGCGCGACCGCGGCTTCGCGCTCGTTGACCGAGAGCCGGGCCCGCGCCGGGCGTCCGGCATCGATCGACGCCTTGATCGCGGCGATCTCCGTCGGCGTCGTGCCGCAGCAGCCTCCGATGATGCGGGCGCCCAGGTCGCGCGCCTGTGCGGCAAACTCGGCGAAGTAATCGGGTGTCGCGTGGGGGTAGATCACCTTGCCGCCGAGCAGGCTCGCGAGGCCGATATTCGGGAGGGCGGCGAGCGGGCGGCCACCGTCCTGCATCTCCGCAAGCGCCGCGAGCGCAGCAAGGAGACCGGCTCCGTGATTCGCCCCCAGCGCAGCGACCTCGAGATCGCCAAGCCGGTCGGCAGCCTGCTTCGCCGTCACCCCAGAGAGGGTCTCGGCGTCCTCGTCGAAGGTCATCAGCGCGACGACCGGCAGGGAGGAGACGCTCTTCACCGCGGCGATCGCATCCTCGAGCTCGTCGAGGTCGAAGAACGTCTCGAGCATGAAGAGGTCGGCGCCGCGATCCTCGAGCACGGCCGCCTGCTCGGCGAAGAGCGCGCGCCGCCGCTCCGTCGTCGCCGCCTCGCCGATCGGGCCGATCGCTCCCGCGATGAACACGTCCCGCCCCGTGAGCTCCCGCGCCTCGCGCGCAAGCTTCACGCCGGTGGCGTTGATCCGTTCGAGCTCGTCCTCGAGGAAGAGCGACGCAAGCTTCCGCCGGTTCGCGCCGAACGTGTTCGTCTCGATCAGCTCGGCGCCGGCGTTGATGAAGCTCACGTGGAGCGAGACCACGGCCTCCGGAGCCCGGATGTTCGCCTCCTCGGGAGACCGAAGTCGAGGGACCGCGGCGGTCAGGAGCGATCCGAGCCCTCCGTCGGCGATCAGAGGCGGCCCTTCGCCCAGACGGTTCTCGAAGCGGCCGGCCACTCATGGAACCTAGACAAAGCGCCGCTGCAGGCGAGCTGAACCCGGTTCGAGTGCACCGAGTCAAGTGACCTGGTGAACCACCTAATCGGGGATAGATCAAGTGCCCCGTTCCGGCGATGATTCGGGAGTCGAGGAGACCCGATGTGGCGGGGTCTACTCGACAGACATT
>DASZLW010000232.1:0-1528 GCA_035552175.1 Gaiellaceae bacterium
ATGTGGTTCGGCTGGTCGTCCCGCGTGCGGTTGCCGGAGAGGAAGACGGACGAGAGCTTGTCGAAGGTGAGCTTCCCGTCCGGCACGGGATACGAGACGGCACGATCCGTCCGGAACATCGAGTGCCGGGCGTCCGCCTCGGTCGGCCGGTCGCCCGTCGGGAGCCGCCCCTTCGTCACGCTCGCGAGCCCGGCGAGCGCCGAGCCGCGCCAAAAGCCGGCGCCGAATGCCTGCCGCATGTTCCTCACCTCGCGGAGGTCACGCCACACGAACGACTCGCGCAGCGCCTCGTCGTAGGAGCCGAGGTCACCGCCCGCGAGCGATCCCCAGGCCGCCTCCGCCGCCAGGCGCCCCGACTCGACCGCGTAGTGGATGCCCTTCAGCGCCGGCACGTTGACGAGCCCCGCACCGTCGCCCGCGACGAGCAACCCGGGCGCATGGAACCGCCGCGGAAGCGCGACGAAGCCGCCCTCGGGAATCGTCTTCGCCCCCCACTCCACGCGCTCACCCCCGTCCAGGATCTCCCGGATCCGCGGGTGCGTCTTCAGCTCCTGCAGGAGGTCGTGAACCGAGAGCGCCGCATCCCGGTAGTCGAGCCCGACGACGAGCCCGATCGTGACCATCTCCTCTCCCAGCGGGTAGACGAACGAGCCGCCGAACTCGCGGAACCGCGCCGCCGAGCGCAACGGCCAGCCCATCGTGTGGATCACCTTCCCGAGCGGCTCCCGGACCTTCCAGACCTCCTTCACGCCGAGCGCCCATGTCTGCGGGCTCGACCCACCGAGCCCGAAGCGGTCGATCGCCGCGCCCGTGAGATGACCCTGCGTCCCCTCGGCGAGGATCGTCACCTGCGCGCGGATGTCCGAGCCCGGCTCGAACGTCGCGAGCCGCTCCCCGTTCCGGCCGAGCCCCTTGTCGCCCGTCCGCACGCCGACGACTTGTCCGTCCTCGACGAGCAGCGCCGTCGCGGACGCCTCGGCCAGCACCATCGCACCGAGCTCCTCCGCCGCCTCCCCGAGCCACCGTCCGAGCCGCGAGAGCGAGACGACGAGATTCCCGTGGTTCCGCATCGTGGGCGGGATCGGCAGCGGCACGGCGCGCGTCGGCGTCAGGAACAGCACCGACTCGCCCGGAACCTCGCCGAAGGACGGCAGCTGCTCGGGCGTCCGCACTCCATCCAGCAGCCGGTGGAGCGGCCCCGGGTCGATCACCGCGCCCGAGAGAAGATGCGAACCGACCGCCTTCCCCTTCTCGAGCACCGCAACCGGGATCTCGCCGAGCGCGGCCGCCCGATCGGGATCGGAGGCCGCGAGCGCACCGAGCCGGATCGAGGCCGAAAGCCCTGCCGGGCCGGCCCCGACGACGAGCACCCCGACCTCGATCGGATCCGGATCGGTCGGCTCGACGATCGCCTCCGCCGCAGACCACGGGGGCGGGAAGTCGGCCGGCCTCACGAGCTCTTGCGCTGCCGGACGAGCGCGGCAAGCTTCGGCACGATCTCGTTCAGGTCGCCGACGACGCCGAGGTC
>DASZLW010000233.1:0-11673 GCA_035552175.1 Gaiellaceae bacterium
CTCGACGATCTCGCCGTGAATCGCGCAGAGGCGATCGGCACGTTCTTCCCGGGTAGCCGTCATCCCTGGATAGTTCCAGCCGCCGCCCGCGCCGCCCCGGCGGAGGCTCCGGAGCTGGACGAGCGTGGTCTCCGGGCACAGTCGTGAACGCGGGTCGGAAGCCGGCCAATGTTGCCTTTCAGTCCACTAGCCTGGCCGTGCGACTCGCGTGTCCCCCGATCGCTGCACGATCGAGCGGATGCTCGCCCGGGGTGTTGCTCCACTGTGCCTGGGCGACTACTTCTCGACCAGGGCGCTCCAGCGCTCGTCGATGCGGCGGGCCTTCCAGATCGCGACCGATGCGATCCACGTGAGGGCGAAGAGGCCGACGATGCCGTAGCCGACGTCCTCGAAGTCGAGGTCGCCGAGCCAGCCCCAGAGGCCGGAGTCGAGGCCGAACCTCGCCGCGAACACCTGGAGCAGCTCGATGGTTCCGACCGCGAGCGCCACGGTGACCGAGAGGCTCGTGACCGTGATGTTGTAATAGACCTTCCGGATCGGGTTCGAGAACGCCCAGCCGTAGGCCTGGCTCATGAATGCGCCGTCGGCCGTGTCCATGAGGCACATGCCGGCCGCGAAGAGGATCGGGAGCGAGAGGACGGCGAGGAACGGGATCGAATGGCTCGCGACGCCGGCGGCGAGCGCGAGCAGCCCGACCTCGGTCGCGGTGTCGAAGCCGAGGCCGAAGAGGATCCCGAGCGGGTACATCTGCCAGGACTTCGTGATCAGCCGGAAGAAGCGGCCGAGGAAGAAGCGGTTCATGAAGCCGCGATCCTGCAGCCGCGCCTCGAGGCGAGCCTCGTCGTAGGAGCCGCGCTTCAGCTCGCGGTAGATCCGGACGATGTCGAGCAGCACGAGCAGGTTCAGCACCCCGATGATCCACAGGAAGGTGCCGGACACGCCCGCGCCGACAGAGCCGCCCCAGTCCTGGAACGACGGGATCTGGGCCCGCACGGTCCGCGCGGCGACCGCGAGGCCGGCGGCGAGCGAGAACACGATCGTCGAGTGCCCGAGCGAGAAGAAGAACCCCACGCCGAGCGGCCGCTTCCCCTGCTGGAGGAGCTTGCGGGTCGTATTGTCGATCGCCGCGATGTGGTCGGCGTCGAATGCGTGACGCAGGCCGAAGGCATAGGCGAGCGTGCCGAGGCCCGCGAGCGCCGGATAGCTGCCCGAGTAGTAGAGGAAGAGGCCCCATCCCGCGACATGCAGCGCGGCGACGGCCGACCCGAACCCGGAGAGCCGGAGCCACTCGCGGCGGTCGAGCGCCCGGAGCGCCCTCACGCGCCGACCGCCTCGAGCCGCGGACGCCGTTCGGCGGCGACGCGCTCGCAGAGGAGGTGGTAGGCGGTCGCGTGCGCCTCCTGGATGCGCGGGATGTACTGCGAGGGCGCGAGGATCACGTGATCCGCGAGACCGTCTGCTGCGATCCGGCCGCCGTCGTAGCCGACGATCGCGATCGTCATCAGGCGACGCCTGCGGGCCTCGTCGAGGGCGAGCAGGATGTTCGCCGAGCCGCCGCTCGTCGAGAACGCCACGACGACGTCGTCGTCGCGGGCGTGGGCGATGATCTGACGCTGGAAGAGGACTTCGGGCCCGACGTCGTTCGCAAGGGCGGTCAGGATCGAGGAGTCGTCGGTGAGGTCGAGCGCGCGCCGGCCCGCCGACCGGAGATCGGCGACGAGGTCCATCGCGTCGGTCGCCGAGCCGCCGTTGCCGAGGGCGAGCACGCTGCCTCCCGCGTCGAGCCGCTCGCCCAAGGCGGTCGCGGCCGCGGCCAGGGCCGTTCCGTCACCGATCGTCCGCTCGCGCAACTCGCTCACCTCGCGCGCCTTCAGGACGACGGATCGGGCGACGTCGTCGAGGAGCGCGCCGGTGTTGGCCTCCTTCCGCTCGAGGAACGGATAGAGGAAACCCGAGCTCCCGGCGCCGCTCCTGCTCGAGCCGAGGTGGTCGATGAAGACGTGCACCGTCTCCCAGAGCACGTGGTAGAGCGTCTCGATCAACTCCTGGCGGACGTAGGGGTCCTCGGTCGGCGGCTCGAAGCTCCACCCCGCACCGGCCCCGAAGCCGATCTTCAGCCATCCCGCCGGGAAGTCCGGAAACGCGCCGAAGGCGATCAGCGCGTCGTGCGGGTCCGCGAGGAGCGGCACCTGATCCGGCGGAAGCGCGAGCGCGGGCAGCGCCCGCTTCCCGACGATCACGGGATGGACGAACTCGACTGCGACGTGACGGGCGTCCGACCGGTCCTGAGCCGACGTGCCGGAGGCGAGCAGACGGCCCCCGAGGCGGAATCGTTCGGCGAGGCGGAGCGACAGCTCGGCGATCCGTTCCGCCTCTGCGACGAAGAACCGCTCGTTCGCGGCGGTCCGGGCTTCGACCACGCGGGCTCCTTTCAGCAGATGCGCGGGAGGGGATCACCCACGAGCATGTCCATGACGCGGCGGCCGCCGAAAGCGGTCTCGACGAGCACGAGGCCTGCGGGGTCGGTCTTGACCTCGCCGATCTCGGCCGTGCCCTCGCAGCCCGGCGTGCCGGCGAGGGCGGCAAGGGCGGCGTCCACGGCCTCCGGGGCGACGAAGGCCACGAGCCGGCCTTCGTTTGCCACGTACATCGGATCGATCCCGAGGATCTCGCAGGCGCCGGCGACGGTGGGGTCGACCGGCACGTCGGCCTCGCGCACCACGATCGCGACCCCCGACGAGCGCGCCAGCTCGTTGAGCACCGACGCGACGCCGCCGCGTGTCGCGTCGCGGATGCAACGAAGTGACGGCCCCGCCGCATCGAGGAGCGAGTCGACCGCGGACCAGAGCGGCTGGGTGTCCGACTCGATCTCGGCCGCGAGCTCGAACTGGCCCCGCGCGAGCATGATCGCGGTGCCGTGCTCGCCGATCGAGCCGGAGACGAGGATGCGGTCGCCGGGCCGGAGCCCCGACGGCGAGAGGTGCGCGCGCGGGTCGAGCCGTCCGAGACCGGTCGTGCAGATGTACATCGAGTCGCAGGCGCCGCGCTCGACGACCTTCGTGTCGCCGGCGACGATCCGGACGCCGGCAACGGCCGCCGCGCCCGCGATCGCCTCGACCTCGGCGCGCAGGTCTTCCGCACCGAGACCTTCCTCGAGCACGAGCGAGAGCGTCAGGGCGAGCGGCCGGGCGCCCGCGACCGCGAGGTCGTTCACGGTCCCGTTGACGGCGAGCTCGCCGATCGACCCGCCGGGGAAGCGGATCGGCTTCACGACGAAGCTGTCCGTCGTCAGCGCGAGGCCCTCGACCGAGCCGGCGTCGGCCAGCTCGGACATCCCGAACGCGGGCGCGAACAGCCCCTCGACGAGGGCCTGGGTCGCCTTCCCGCCTGCGCCGTGGGCCATCGTGATGCGTTCGTCGCGGAAGCGGAGCGGCTTCGAGCGGACCTTCTCGATCAGCTCGAGCGTGCGCGCCTCCGATCCCGTCATACGACGGCCTTCTCGCGGGCGAAGCGTCCGAAGTTGTAGTAGGCGGCGCACGCCCCCTCGGACGAGACCATGCACGTGCCGATGGGCCGCTCGGGCGTGCAGGCGGTGCCGAAGACCTTGCACTCCCACGGCCGGATCACGCCTTTCAGCACCTCGCCGCACTGGCAGGCCTTCGGGTCGGCGACGCGGATTCCCGGAACGGAGAACCGCAGCTCCGAATCGAAGTCCGCGTACGCCTCCGAGAGCTTCAGCCCGCTCTGCGAGATGAACCCGAGCCCGCGCCACTCGAAGTGCGGCCGCAGCTCGAACACCTCCGCGAGCACGCGGAGTGCCTGCGGGTTCCCGTCGTAGGGGACGACGCGCCTGTACTGGTTCTCGACCTCGGCGCGACCCTCCCGAAGCTGGCGGAGGATCATGTGGACGCCCTGGAGCACGTCGAGCGGCTCGAAGCCCGAGATCACGATCGGCTTCCCGTAGTCGGCCGGGATGAACTCGAACGGCCGCGCCCCGACGACGGTGGAGACATGCCCGGGCCCGATGAAGCCGTCGAGCCGCAGGTCGGGCGACTCGAGCAGCGCGCGGAGCGGCGGCACGATCGTGACGTGGTTCGAGAAGACGGTGAAGTTGCGGATTCCCTCCGACCTCGCGCGCATCAGGGTCAGCGCCGTCGAGGGCGCGGTCGTCTCGAAGCCGACCGCGAAGAACACGACCTCGCGGTCGGGGGTCTCGCGCGCGATCCGCAGCGCGTCGAGCGGCGAGTACACCATGCGCACGTCTGCGCCCTCCGCCTTTGCCTCGAGCAGCGTGCCGCGGCTCCCGGGCACGCGCATCATGTCCCCGAAGCAGGTGAAGATCACGCCGTCCTCGTGGGCGACCGCGATCGCATCGTCGACGCGGCCCATCGGGATCACGCACACGGGGCAGCCCGGGCCGTGCACGAGCTCCACGTTCGCGGGCAGCAAGTCGTCGACGCCGTACTTGTAGATCGTGTGGGTGTGGCCCCCGCAGACCTCCATCAGCTTGTAGTGACGATCTGCGTCGACGGTCCCGAGGATCTCGGCGGCGAGCGCACGGCCGAGCTCGGCATCGCGGTACTCCTCGACGAACTTCACGGCATTCCGGCTTCCGGCAGTCGTGCCGGCTCCGGCAGCCGTGCGAGTGCCACGCCGGCGTGGACGAGCAGCTCGTCCCCGGGCTCGACCCGCCCGACGAGATCCGTCATCACCTCGACGCCCTCGCCGCAGAGCGCGAGGCCGTTGCCGCACACCTCGAGGACGCGCATCGGGACACCCTCGTCCGAGCACGTGATGCAGTGGGTATCCGAGCAGCTCACTGGATCGCGCTCGACTCGAGATCCTCGAGCTCCTGCTCGAACGCCTCGCCCATGCGTTGCAGCAGGGCGAGAGTCGCCCGCGCCTCGTCCTCGTCGACCTTCGAGAGCGCGAACCCGACGTGGATCAGCACCCACTCGCCTTCGGCCGGGTCGTCGAGAAGGCCCACGTTGACGTTGCGAAGCACTCCGGCGACCTCGACCTTCGCGAGGTTGTTCACCTCGTCGACGAACTCGACTATCTGCCCCGGAACCGCCAAGCACATACAGAGGCCTCTTTTCCCGATCCCCGCCGCTTGTCCGTGGGCAGGTTCCCGTTCCCCCACAATGGAAACATGGAGCGGCGCCGCTTCCGCGTCACCGGGGTCGTTCAGGGCGTCGGCTTCAGGCCGTTCGTCTACCGCCTCGCCGGCCGGCTCGACCTCGCCGGCTTCGTGCTCAACGACGGGGACGGCGTGCTGATCGAGGCCGAGGGGCCCGGTGAGGCTCTCGACGCTCTCGCTGCGGCTCTGTGGGCCGAACCACCCGCCCTCGCGCGTGTCGACTCGGTCGAGGCGGAGCCCGTCGCTCGTACCGGCGAGACGGCGTTCCGGATCGCGGCGAGTGCTCCGTCGGGGCGAACCGCTCTCATCCCGGCGGACGTGGCGACGTGCGGCGACTGCCTGAGGGAGCTTTTCGACCCGGCCGACAGGCGCTATCTCTACCCGTTCGTCAACTGCACGAACTGCGGGCCGAGGTTCACGATCGTCCGCTCCGTCCCCTATGACCGGCAAAACACGACGATGGCGGGCTTTGCGATGTGCGCGGCGTGCCGGCGGGAGTACGAGGATCCCGAGGATCGCCGCTTTCACGCCGAGCCGACATGCTGTCCGGCGTGCGGGCCGCAGCTCTCGCTTCCGGTCGACGAGGCGGCCGGGCTGCTGCGCGCCGGGCGGATCCTCGCGGTGAAGGGCCTCGGCGGTTGGCACCTCGCCTGCGACGCCGCCGACGAGACGGCGGTCGGTCGCCTGCGAGCCCGGAAGCACCGCGAGGACAAGCCGTTCGCGGTGATGACCACCGAGCCCGCTCTGCTCGCGGAGCTCGGCCCGGACGAGGAGCAGCTGCTGGCCTCACGGGAGCGCCCGATCGTGCTCGCGCCGCGGCGCCCCGGAGCCCCCCTCGCGCAGGCGGTGTCGCCCGGTACGTCCTGGGTCGGGCTTCTGCTGCCCTACACCCCGCTCCACCATCTCCTGCTCGCGAGCGCCGGCCGGGCACTCGTGATGACGAGCGGGAACCGTTCCGACGAGCCGATCGCCGTCGACGACCACGAGGCCCGCGAGCGGCTCTCCGGCATCGCCGACGCGTTCCTCGGCCACGACCGCCCGATCCATCGCCGGTGCGAGGACTCGGTCGTTCGAGCGACCTTTCCGATCCGGCGCTCGCGCGGGTTCGCGCCCGGAGCCGTGCCGCTCCCGGTCGCCGCGCGGCGCCCGGTCCTCGCGGTCGGGGCCGAGCTCAAGGCGACCTTCTGCGTCGCGCGCGGATCGGAGGCCTTTCTCTCGCCTCACCTCGGCGACCTCGACACCGAGGAGGCCTACCGGGCCTTCCAGGCCGACATCGACCTGTACCTGGAGATGCTCGGTGCGCGGGCCGAGGTCATCGCCCACGACCTGCATCCCGAGTACCTCTCGACCAAGTGGGCACTCGAGCAGGACGCCGAGCACGTCGGCGTCCAGCACCATCACGCGCACGCGGCGGCGTGCCTCGCGGAGCACGGCGAGACCCAACCCGCGCTCGCGCTCGTCTTCGACGGCACCGGCTTCGGAACCGACGGGACGCTGTGGGGCGGCGAGCTTCTCCGCTGCGACCTGACGGGATTCGAGCGGCTCGCCCACCTCGACCCGATCCCGCTTCCGGGCGGCGCGGCGGCGATCCGCGAGCCGTGGCGTGTCGCGGCGGCCTACCTCGAGCGCGCCGGGCGTCCCGTGTCATTCGATCGCTGGCCGCTCGTCCGGGCGAGCCTCTCCGTGAACGCGCCGCTCTCGTCGGGCATGGGCCGGCTCTTCGACGCGGTGGCGGTGCTCCTCGGCCTCCGCGAGGAGGTGACCTTCGAAGGCCAGGCTGCGATCGAGCTCGAGCAGCTCGCCGGCGCCGAGCCCGCCGAGCCGTACCCGTGGCGGTTCGGCGACGGCGCGGCCCTGATCGCCCGGGTCTACGACGACCTCGTCGCAGGCCGCGCACGATTTGAGATCGCTGCGGCATTCCACGAGGCCGTCGCAGCCGGGTCCGCGGCAGCGTGCGCCGAGATGGCCGTGAGGGGGCCGGTCGTCCTCACCGGTGGGACGTTCCAGAACCTGCGGCTGCTCCACTCGACGCGGCAGCGTCTCGAGCACGTCGGGTTCCGGGTGCTCGCCCATCGCGTCGTCCCGCCGAACGACGGCGGGATCAGCTTCGGGCAGGCCGCAGTCGCCGCGGCGCGCTCGCGCGCGTAGCCGAGGCACGTCTGCCGGCAGGTGGCATGCGTAGACTCCTGAGCCCTGCGACAGGCGAAGACGGAAACGTTGCCCGGCCAGCACGATCGACTCGACGACACGAAGCTCTACGCGCTCCTGGAGACGCTTCCGCTCGGCGTCATCGTCTTCCGTCTCGAGGATCGGTCGCGGAAGGAGAGCCTCCGGATCGTCTTCGCGAACTCGCAGACCGAGGCGATGCTCGGACTTGCGCCGTCGCTCCTCGCCGGGGGCCCGATCGCCGATGTCTTTCCGAACAGCCTCGCGGCCGGCGGGACTGCGGAGATGTACCGCGACGCGGTCGTCGGAGGAAGGCCTCTCGACCTCGGGGTGATCTCCTACGGCGACGACCGCGTGAGCGAGCGCCGCTTTTCCGTCTCCGCGTTTCCACTCGGCGAGGACCTGGTCGCGGTCCTCTACGACAACGTGAGCGCGAGCGCGGATCGCGTGACCGAGCTCGCGGCGATCGTCGACTCGGCGGAGGACGCGATCCTGAGCAAGAGCCTGGACGGGACCATCCTCACCTGGAACGGCGCCGCCGAGCGCATCTACGGCTATTCGCCCGCCGAGGCGATCGGCCGTCCCATCTCGATGCTGCTTCCGCCGGACCGCCCGGGCGAGGTCGCCGGCATCCTGCGGCGCCTCCGCTCGGGCGACCGGATCGCTCACTTCTCGACGAAGCGGCTCCGAAAGGACGGCGTGGTCATCGATGTCTCGCTGACGATCTCGCCGATCGTCGACTCGAGAGGCACGATCGTCGGCGCGGCGACGATCGCACGGGACATGGGCCGGCAGAACGAGGCCGAGGCGCGAGCCGGGCTGCTCGCGGCGATCGTCGAGTCATCCGAGGACGCCATCATCAGCCGCACGCTCGACGGGACGATCACGAGCTGGAACTTCGGCGCCGAGCGCCTGTTCGGCTACACCGCGGAGGAGGCGATCGGCGAGTCGATCGACGTGATCCTCGGGACGCCGACGGCGGCGGGGCTCGAGGCTCGCAAGCTCGTGAACCGGGGCGAGTACCAGGCGCCGCTCGAGACCACCCTCACCCGCAAGGACGGTGCGGACGTCCATGCGTCGATCGCGCCCTCGCCGATCGCCGACTCGGCCGGAGCGGTCATCGGCGTCGCGAGCGTGATCCGCGACGTCACCGAGCAGCGGCGGCTCGAGGATCAGCTCCGCCAGGCCCAGAAGATCGAGGCGATCGGCAGCCTTGCCGGCGGCATCGCGCACGACTTCAACAACGTCCTCACCGTGATCCGCAACACGAGCGCGATCATTCTGAACGAGGCGATCGCACCCGGCCTCGAGGAGCGGGTCCGGCAGATCGACCTGGCCGCCGAGCACGCTGCCGCACTCACCCGGCAGCTGCTCGCGTTCAGCCGCGTCCAGGTCCTCCGGCCCGAGCCGACCGCACTGAACGACGTCGTCGAGGCGACGCTCGAGCTGGTGAGCCGGGTGATCGGTGCCCAGATCGTGATCGAGCGCGATCTGAGCGAGGACCTCGACCCGATCCTCGTCGATCGCAGCCAGCTCCAGCAGGTGATCCTCAACCTCTGCATCAACGCGCGCGACGCGATGCCGGACGGGGGAACGCTGAGCCTCCGGACGACGCCCGCGATCCTCGACGAGGCGTATGCCCGGGAGAATCTCGACGTCGAGCCGGGCCGGTACGCGCTGCTCGAGGTCACCGACTCCGGGGCGGGCATCGACGAGGAGACGCGCAACCGGATCTTCGATCCGTTCTTCACGACGAAGCCCGAGGGCACCGGCCTGGGGCTCGCGACGGTGTACGGGATCGTCAAGCAGAGCGGCGGTCACATCTGCGTCGAAAGCGAGCCGGGGCTCGGCGCCACGTTCAAGGTCTACCTGCAACCCGGGGACGGGCCCGTCAGGGCTCCCACGCCGCGCCCGGAGCCCCCGGCCCCGGCGCAGGGCGACGCGACGATCCTCGTGGTCGAGGACTCCGAGCTGCTCCGGCCGCTGATCGTCGAGACGCTCGAGGCCTACGGCTACTCGGTCATCTCCGCCGCCGACGGCGTCGAGGCGCTCGCGGTGGCCGAGGCGCACGTCGGGCCGATCGATCTGCTCCTCACCGACGTCGTCATGCCCCGGATGAACGGTCGGGAGGTTGCCGATCGGCTCTGCGAGATCCGTCCGGAGCTCAAGGTCCTGTTCACGTCGGGCTATCCGGCCGACACCGTCGTGCGGCTCGGGATCGAGGAGGGGCGGTTCGAGTTCCTCCAGAAGCCGTACCTCGGCGAGGAGCTCCTGGGCAAGCTCAGGGGCGTCCTCGGCGCAGGTTCCTGACCCCGCGCGCAGTGCCGGCCATCGGGCCGGACGGAGTGACGCCGCCGGTTTCGGGCTCCAGGGCTTCGGCGGTGCGGCGATCTTCGCGACCTCGCTCGCGCTGATCGCCCGGGAGTTCACGGGCCCTGCCCGCGGCGGGCCGCCACCGGCCCGCACGGTGAGGACGTAGCGTTCCCCGGCGTGGAATCCCAGATCGACGAGGAGTCGGAATACGACCGGCTCGGCGTCCGGCCGACTCCGGACGACGGGACGCGACACGGCGACTCGCCGCCGTGGGACGAGTCGGCTCGTCCCCACCGCGTACCGTCGAGTGCCGGCCTCTCCTACTCGGAGACGGGCCGGCAGATCGGACAGCACCTCGTCGACGTCCACGACATGTTGCGGCGGGAGCTCGGAGAGCTTCGCGACACCCTGGAGCAGGTCGCCCGCGGCGCCCTGACCGCCGCCCAGGCGCGGTCGACCCTCAACGAGATGGCGCTGCGCCAGAACGACTGGGCCCTCGGTGCCTTCTGCGCCCGATACTGCGCGCTCGTCGCCGGGCATCACGGGCTCGAGGACGATGCGATCTTCCCGCACCTCGCGCGGAGCGAACCGGGCATCGGGGGCGTCATCGACCGGCTCGCCGAGGAGCATCTCGTGATCCACGACGCGGTTCAGGCGGTCGATCGGGCGCTCGTCGCGCACATCGGCGATCCCTCGGACTACACCGGCATCCGGGGAGCGATCGACTTCCTGACGGACGCGCTCCTCTCGCACCTCTCCTACGAGGAGCTCGAGCTCGTCGAGCCCCTCGCGCGACACGGGTTCTACCCCGGCCAGATCTAGATGACCACGTCGATCGGTCTCGTCCTCGCGTTCGTCTCCGCGGTGACCGTCAACTGGGCGTACTCCCGCGAGCACGACGCGGCGGCCGCGATGCCGCCCTTCTCGCTGCGGCGGCCACTGGCGTTCGTCGCGGCGCTCGTCGCGGAGCGTGCCTGGCTCGTGGGCTTCGGTGCGGAGTGCGGCGGCTGGCTCGTCTACGTCGCGGCGCTGCGCCTCGCGCCCATCTCCCTCGTCCAGGCGGTCGGTGCGTCCGGAATCGCCGTGCTCGCGATGACGAGCGCCCACGGGCATCCCGGTCGACTTCCGCGCCGGCATCAGGTCGCGGTCCTCGTGGCGACGGCCGGGCTCGTCCTTCTTGCGCTGTCGCTCGTCGGCAACCACCAGGCGGATCGCGCACCGTCGGCGACGGGAGTCGCGATCTGGCTCGGCTCCCTCGCGGGGGGCGCCGCGATCCTCGTCGGCGCCCACGTGCACCTGACGCGCGGCCCGGCGCTCGGGCTCGCCGCCGGCCTCCTCTTCGCCGGGGGCGACATGTCCGCGAAGCTCGTGGTCTACGGCGGGGCGTGGTTCGCCGCCGCCGGAAGCCTGATCGTCTTCTACGCGTCGGGCACGAGCGTCCTTCAGACGGCCTTTCAGCGAACATCCGCGCTCACCGCCGCCGGCCTCGCGACGCTGGCGTCGAATGCCGTCCCGATCGCTGCGGGCTTCGTCCTCTTCGGCGAGGACCTCCCCGCGGGAGCCAAGGGCACACTCCAGATCGCGGCATTCGCGTCGCTCGTGGTCGGCGCGGTGCTGCTCGGGCACGCGGCGGCCGACCGCGGAAAGAGCGACGCGGCCGCTCAGAAGTGAACGGCGGCCCAGTGACGGCCCCCGTCGAACGTCATGATCATCGAGCTCGTGTGGTTCGACCGGTCGACGATGCCGGCACCCTGCGACGGGGTCGTGAAACCGAGGTAGCCGAGCACGCCGCGATGGACAGTCGTCCAGCGCCGTCCGCCGTCGAAGCTCGCGCGGAGCTCCTGCGCGGTGCCGACCTGCTTCGTGGCCAGGATCGTGCCGGGACGCGGCGAGACAAGACCGCTGTCGAAGAACGTCCCTGGCGGTCCGAGCTCGGCCCCGGCGCGGAACGACCTCCCGCCATCTCGTGACACGTAGAGCCACGTCGACCCCACCGCCGCCCCCCGCGGGGCGGCCTTCGAGAGGGGCGACGCAAAGCCGCCGATCACGCAGGC
>DASZLW010000234.1:0-7511 GCA_035552175.1 Gaiellaceae bacterium
CTCGCGGCTCAGCGCCTCGCGGAGCCGCTCGTCGGGCCACGACTCGTCGACCGTGAGCCCGAGCCAGGCCGCGAGCAGGTCGAGCACGTCGCGAGGCGCGAGCGTCGGGTGGAAGTAGCGCGGGAGCACGTCGAGCGTGCCGACGACCGGGTCGAGCAGCGTCTCGAGCGACTCGAGGAAGCGCAGGCCGAAGTCGCCGTCCTGGTAGATCGCCGGCATCGCCTTCCGCAGGTAGCCGCGAGCCGAGACGACCGGCGGCGCCCCGGTCGCCGACAGCCGCGTCCGCAGCTTTGCCGTGTTGAACCCGCGCTTCGTCGTCGAGAGGTGCCCCAGCGAGGTGCCATGGAAGACGGTGCTCACGCTGCTTCCCCTCTTGCCGTTCCTGCGGGCACGCGCCGCTCCGAGGGGAAGCAGCGTTGGAGTTGAGGCCTGCGGCCTTCGCTCGACCCCGGCGCGGTTCGCGTCCCGGTCAAGGGCCGGTCCTGAAGGCGAAGCCTAGATCTGAGCGCCTTGACGCGTCCCGAGTGCGGCTTCTCCTTCCAGTGACGGTTCTCGAGGGTCAAGGCGCTCAAATCTCCGGCCTCTCCGCCTTGATGATGTGGCTGCCCGATGCGACGACCTCGTCGGGGCCGATCTCGATGTAGCTGCCGGCGGGCTTCGGATCCTGCTTGCCCGTCTCGAGGTCGGTCTCGTACACGCGGAGGATCTTGATGAACTCGACCCCCTCGATCGAGCGGACGATGCCGTAGAGCTCGCCCTGATTCAGCGACCGGCCGAACTCCCAGCCCTCGCCGAGCCCCTCGGTCGAGCCGCCGACGAGCGGGTTCAGGTAGGTGTAGAGCGCGTAGGCGACATCCTGCTCGACGCGCTCGAGGTCGGCGTTGTGCGAGGCCTGGAGGTTGACGACGACGCTGACGCCGCGGAGCTTCACGGGAAGCAGCTCCATCGTCGTCCCGATCAGGCGGCGCTCGTCGAGGTACTCGGCCACCTCGGTCAGGAGCGGCTCGTCCGGCGAGAGCTCGTCGACCGAGAGCTGCCGGTCGGCCGGCGCGACCATCGGGAGGATGTGGACGCGGAGCATCCCGTCCTCGCCGGGAGGCACGCAGACGGCGCGGGCGACGCGGGGGGAGGCCTCGCCGCAGAGGAACTCGAAGTCCTCTGTCGTCACCGCGCGGTAGCGGGTGCGGATCTCCATCGCGGCGCGCGTCCGGGCGCTCTCGAGCGCCTCGGGGTCGACGCCGCCGAACGCGGGCCGGAGGTTCGTGACCGTGTCGACGCCCGGAATCGCGCTCTTCAGCACGGTGAGCGTCCCCGGGGCGACGTTCCCGTCGCGGCCGCCGCCGTGGCGGTAGCGGCTGAAGCGGAGAGTCGCGCTCTTCGGCGGGACGCCGCCGTACTGCTTCCAGTTCCCGTCGGGCGTACGGATCGCAGGGCCGAACTCGATCTGGCCGGCCGCGAGGTTCAGGACGTAGTGCTTCGCGTTCGCCTTGCTCTCGACGAACGATTCGACGAGATCCCACCGCTCCCACGTCCCCACCTCCGGGTCGAGCACCTCGAGGTGCTCGTCGCTCGTCGGCTCGAGGACCGGGTAGTAGCGGAGCTCGAACGATTGGCCCGGCGTCCCGTCGCTCGACCCGACGACCTCCTCCGTCTCCCGCGCCGAATGGGCGGCGGGGATGATCGCGCCGATCGGGGCGGCGGTGATCGTCCGGATCTCCGGCGGGTGCGTGTAGCTCGCCCCGCCGGCCTCACCCGAGCGCGTCTTCGTGTCGAGCCGGCAGCAGACCCAGTACCCGCGATGGCCCGCGATCGGCACCGCGGTGTGGCGGTCCGGGAGCTGGATCGTCACCTTCCCGGCGCCGTAGTTGAAGCCCCCGGTCAGGTCCTCGATCACCTCGGCCTCGAGCCAGCCGGTCTCTTCCTCGGCGTCCGAGACCTCCCAGCGAAGCGGCGGATCCTCGGGATCGACACCCGCGCCGCGCGCGGTCGAGCAGTCGACATCGATCTCGAGCAGCATGTTCGCGAGCGAGACGTCGAAGCCGATGTAGAGCGCGTCGCCGGCCTTGGGCGGTGTCCCGAAGGCGGCCTGGTCGGCGCCCTTCGGCTTCGCGACCCCGGTCGCGACGCCGATGTCCTTCACCGCGCCGCCGCGCTTGACCGCGTAGGCGATCGGTCGCGCGGGCGGGATCGTGAAGTCCTCCGAGGTCTGGAAGATCACCGCTTCCTCGTTCGTCGTCCGGATCGTGCCGACCTCGGTCTCGCCCGCCGGGATGTGCACGGGCTCGTCCACGGGCCCGGCGAGGCGGAAGCGGAGCCGCGTCGTCGCCGCGACCGGCGGCGCGATCTGGATCCCGAGCAGGTCGAGCAGCGTGACGTGGAGCTTCTCGGGCACGCGGTTCAGCCGGTAGATGATCGACTCGGTCAGCCAGGCGAAGAGCTCGACGAGGGTGATTCCGGGGTCGGAGACGTTGTGCTCGGTCCACTCGGGACAGCGCTGGGAGAGGCGCAGGCGCGCCTCGTTGACCAGGTCCTGGAAGGAACGGTCGTCGAGCGTGATCTCGGGGATGCGAGCCATCAGAACGCCTCCTCGGGATCGTCGGGGATGATGTAGAAGGGGTAGACCAGATTCCTGAGGTCGTTCGTGGCGACGAGCTTGTAGGTGATCTCGATCATCAACGCGCCGTCGTCGATCCGGGTCAGGTCGGGCTCGACGTCGAGCACCTCGATCCGCGGCTCCCAGCGGTCGAGCGCCGAGCGGATCTCGTACTCGACCTTGCCGAGGGTGTACGCGTCGATCGAGTCGAAGATGTAGTTGTGGATCCCGCAGCCGAACTCCGGCCGCATCGGGCGCTCGCCGGGCGCGGTCCCGAGGATGATGTCGATCGCCTCCTCGACATCCGAGTCGCCCGAGCTCACGGCCATCCTTCCGAGCCGGTCGACGCGCAGGGGGAACGAGATGCCGGTGCCGATGATGTCGGACACGCGGCTCAGCCTCCGAGTGAGATCGAGGATCCGGACACGGACACGGAGCCCGTCTTCGACATCGTGATCGATGCGGCCCCGCACTTGATCGTCAGCTGCGTTCCGCCCTCGATCGTGAGGGTCGCCGCGTCGCCGCACTTGATCGAGACGTTCCCGCCGGCCTCGACCGTGAAGTCCTGGGTCGGCTTCTCCTCGACCTTCCCGGTGGTCTCGAGAGAGTAGTCCTTGTCGGTCTTGATCGAGATCACGTCCTTCGCGTGGATGTTCACCTTCTGATCCGACTGGAGCGAGAACGAGCCGTCCTTCAGCACGAGGTCGTCGCCGGGCTTCGCCGGGCCGTTCCAGACCGACCCGAGCACGTACGGCTTGTGGACGTCGTCGTGCTCGAAGCCGATCACGACCTCGTCTCCGGTCTGCGGCATCATCAGGAGCCCGCGGGCGGCGCCGGCGTTCGGCGCCACGACGCGTGCCCACCAGCCCTCGGTGCCGTCGCCGAGCGCCGGGTACTTCACGCGCACGCGGCCGAGACCGTCCGGGTCGTTGTTGTTCGACACCGTCCCGATCACGACGGAGTTGCCCCACCCGCGCTTCCCCTTCGGCGTCATCAGGTCGACGAGGCTCCGCGTCGAGCGGCCCGCCGTCGAGAACTGCGTGCGGTACCCGTGCGAGCCCTGGAAGAGCTGCGTGCACGACGAGACGACGTAGGTGCCCCCGAACTTGGAGCCGACGCCGTCGATCTTGACCTTCGACCCGGCCTTGATCAGCGGGTTCCCCTTGCACATCCCCTCGGCCTCGAGGTAGGCGCTGCCGACGTGGTTCGCGTAGCTCTTCGCGAGATCGTCGGCCTCCTGCTGGGAGAGCACGGGCCGGTCGGCGACGACCATCGTCCCGCCCTTGAGCGCGGAGGAGACGTCGGAGCGGCTGATCCCGATCTGGGAGACGGGCTCCTGGACGTCGACCGTCGACTCGAACGGATCCTTGCTCGCCGGGTTCCGCGCGCGCACCGTCACCTGGTCGACCTGCTGCACCGCGGTGATCCGCGGCTTGAACGTCATCAGGTTGTCGCCCCACTTGAGGTTCACGTCCTGTGTCCCGGCCGGGGGCCCCGCCTTGCGGAAGTAGAGCTTGTGGTCGAGGACGAGCACCTCGAAGTCGATCCGGCCGGCGAGCTTCCAGAGGAACTCCCAGTCCGTCTCGTTGTTCTGCTGCACGAAGTCGTGCGCGGGGCCGGCATCGTCGATCGTGCCGACGTCGATGCCGGCGTTCCGGGCGACCTTCCGCGCGATGTCCGCCGCGGTCATGTTCTGGTAGGTCTCGGCCTTCTTCGTCTGGTGGAGCAGGTGCGAGCCGTCGTAGGCGCGCACGCCGAGGATCGTGCCGCCCTTCCCGAACTCGGGCTCGAGCGAGACGACCATGCCCTTGAAGACGCTCGTCAGCGTCGTCGCGTCCGTGCCCGAGAGCAGGACCTCGATCTGCTTCCCGATCTGGAGCGGGAACGTGTCGACGTGCTCGAGCCCCGGATCGGAGAACCGCAGCAGGCAGGCGTCCGGGAGCCGCAGGTTCTCCTGGACGCGTGCCTCGACGAGCTTCCCGTTGATCTGCGGGTCGATCGCCTGGCCCTCGACGTTGACCTGGGCCCCCGAGACGAGGCTCATGCGCCTGCCCTCATTCCTCGAGCCTCGGGATCGAGAGGACGCTGCCGCGCTTCAGGTGGAGCGGGTCGTCGATGCCGTTCTCCTGGGCGATCGCGCGCCAGCGTGTCGGGTCGCGGTAGTGCTCGAACGCGATCGACGCGAGGCTGTCCCCGTCGCGGACCGTGTGCGAGCCGAGGCCCGGCCGCGAGCGGGTCGTCGGGTTCTGCGGCTTCGAGGCGCCCTTCGCGCTCGACTTGTCCATCGCCTTGTCGGCCTGGATCAGCGAGATCTTCGCCTGCGCGCGGAGCGGCTTCCCGTCCGAGCGGAACAACGTGTACTGGACGCTGAGGCTGTCCGCAACCGCCTTGAACGTGACGGTTCGGCCCCATTGAAAGGTGATCATCGGAGGCCGGCCGCTGTTCCTGCCCTGACCCGAGCCGAGGGCCGATTGAACCTCCATCGCCTTGAAGAGCTGATCCGCCACGGCGGTGACGTCGAGGCTCTCCGAGTCGGTCGAGTCGAAGAGCAGATCGAGACTGAGCTTGCGCGGCTGACCCCCGCCGAACTGGGCGCTCGGGAGAGCTGTTCCGACGACGGGATCGACCTTCCACTGGTTCTGCTTCTGGATCGTGTACTCCTTGGGGTTGAACCAGCACGTCAGAGGCGAGCCCTCCTGCCCCTCGATGACGAGGCTCGCCTGCGTGAATCCCGTGAGTGGGTGATCTGCCATCTCTCAGCCCTCCGGCGCCGTGGTTCGATTCATGACGTGGGAACCAACCCATGATGGGCGATCTCGAGCGTCTCCATGGCGACGTTCGTCGACTTCGCGTTGAACGAGGGACCCGACCACTTGACGGGAAAGGCCGACGCGAATGACCAGCTCCGGACGGGCTGTCCGTCGTCGCCGAGAAGGACGAGGGTGACGTTTCCGCGGTGCTCGCGCTTCGCGCTCGCCGAGGTCTGGTCGAAGAACCAGGTCAGGAACGCCTTCTCGTGGGTCACTCCGCGCTTGAGAACCAGGTTGGGGTACTTCAGGCCGCCGCGGAACTTGTGGACGTAGCCTAGCTCTCCGCCCTCCTGGTACTCGAAGATGTCGTACTCGGCCGAGAGCCCCGAGCACTCGGCGAACTCCCCGATCGACTGCAGGTCGTCGAGCAGCACCTGGAATCGAAGCTCGCCTACGGGATCGGGTGTCGATCCGTTCGCCGTCGAACGGGAGCCCGGCGCGGCGGCCGAGTCCGACGCGTCCGGCGGCGGCGGCGGCGCGTCATCGTCGCCGTCGTCGTCCGGCGGCGGATCGTCGGGCGGGTCGCTCCCGGGGTCGGGGGGAGGCGAGGAGCCGTCGGGCGGTGTCGGTGCGTCGTCGTCTGCCATCTCTTCTTCCTTTCACGCGCTACGGCAGGTCGCCGAGCACGTCTCCCATGCGTTCGCGGTCTGCCAGGAGGTCGCGGCGGAGCCGCTCGATCACCTGGTCGTAGATCTCGTCGATGTCCCCCCCGCCTCCGCCGCCTCCGCCGGAGGGCGCGGGCGGGGCCGCAGGCGCGGGTGTCGCAGCCGGAGCGGGGGCGGGGTCCGCCGCGGCGTCGTCCCGGAAGATCGTGCTGCCCGCCGGCGCGCCCATCGGTCGCGGGAACACGACGGTCTCCATGCCGCCGGGCTCCTCGGAGTAGGCGGCGCCGGTCGCCGCCGCGAGCCGCGAACCGCTCGTCTGCTGCGCGCGGCGAATCGCGGGGGCCCCCCTCTCGGCGGTCGCGGGCACCGTCGCACGCGCGATCGCGCCGGCCGCAGGCTGGGAGTGGGAGACGAGGCGGAGCGCCGCGCGCTCCGGCACCGGGGTGGTGGGCGTCGGATTGGCGGGCATCGGAGTGGCGGGCATCGGCGTAGCGGGCACCGTGGCCGCGGGGATCGAGGCAGGGGGCACCGGATAGCGCCCGGTCGACTGCGCAGCCCGCGCGGTCGCCGGCGGAACGCGAATCGAGTCGGGTGTCGCCGGGAGGGAGGTCACCCCGGAGCCCGGGTGCGCGGATTCGGGTTGGCCGCCCTGTCCGGCTGCGGCACCGGCTGCGGCACCGGCTCCGGCATCGGCTGCTCCGGCTCGGCTTGTCCCAGCCCGAGCCCCACCTGGCGGCGATCCCGCCGCGGTCCCTGCGCCGGGCTCGCCGGCTTCGCCCTTCGCCCGCTGGATCAGCGTCGCGGGAGGCGTCCTCGAACCTGTGGCGGGGGCAGGAGCCTCCGGGGTGGGGACGCTCTGCTGCTCCGAGCGGCCGCGTCCGCCGGTCGAGCCCGGGACGGACGTGATCCGAGTCGCGGGTGACGGAGTGACCGCGGTATCCCTGAGGGACGCCATTGCCGCCGGGCCGTGAGCTTCGGAGGTATCTGGAGTGCCTGTAGCCGGGCGGCGACCGAGCAGTCGAGCCGCGGCGGCACGGAATGGGCTGCGTGAGACCCCGAGCGGAACGCGCGCGACCGCGGGATCCTCGCCCGGTGCGCTTGCGCCCGGTGCCGACGTGGACGCGGGACCGGATGCGGGCGGCGAGACGGCACCCGATGCCCCAGGCGTGCCACCGGGCTCGGTCGGGGTTGCGGACGCAGCGGCTGAGGGCCGTGACCCGGACTGCGATCCGTCGCCGGGAGAGGCGGGCGCGCTTGCCGGCGAGGGCGACATCGGCGGCCCGACGTCCAGGCCCCCGGACTCCCCGCTCTCGGGAGGCGAGTCGCGGAGCTCGAGCGGCACGGGCGTCCGCCGCGATCCTTCGGGCTCCGTGCCGGGGGCGGTGGACGGCTCGTCGACCTCGGGCTGCTCCTGCGGCAGCGGCGCCTCCGGCACGTCGGCGGTTTCGCCGGCCGCCGGCGTGTGCGGCGGAGCCGTCCCGCCGGGCGAGGGTGTCGAGGGGA
>DASZLW010000235.1:0-7778 GCA_035552175.1 Gaiellaceae bacterium
GTTCTATGACGGCGGGGCTGATCTGGAAGAGCGGCAACAAGTGGCGGACGAACTCGCAGCGATCATCCAGGCAGTCGATCCGGCCGCTATGCTGCCTGACCGGCTCTGGTCGACCCTCGTCGACGACGTAGCTATTGGCGACTTCGCGACGGAAGACCTGATTCGCGAGCCCGGCTAGCAGCTCGGGCGGAAGGGCCGTCTGCTGCCCCAGCGTGCGGAAAGTACGCCTGAGCCGTTACGCTCTGATCGTGTGCTGCGATGACGCCAACTGCAAGGTGCGTCTGACATGCGCCTCGTGATTCCAGCACCAGGTGAGAATCCGATCCAGCAGTTCCGGCGGAGATGGGGATCGTCTATGCCTCGGTCCCCTATGTCCTACTCGTGGTGCTCGGAGTCGCGTTCGTCGCCGCTGGTGACGGCCTCGCGAGGGTCGTCGGCGCCGTACTACTCGGCGGCCTGGTCGTGCTCGGCGCACGGGTTTTCGTGACACGTCGTGGCTCTACAAGCTGAAGCTCGTTCGCTCGGGGGCGACGACGATTGGCTGCCCGAGGGTTCACGAAGACACTCCGAGTGCCCTAGGCTTCAGGCGTGGAGCTGTACACGCCTCTGAGCGCTCACGAGGTTGAGCAGATCGAGCGGGGTGAGGGCTTCGCGGACGGCACCTGGTACTTCGTAGACAAGCCGGACCCGGACGAGGCGAACGATGACGCGGTGTGGGTGATAATGGAGATACCAGAGGCTGAGGTGGTCGCCTATGAGGATCCACGCTCCGGCGTGCTCGGCTACCGCGAGTTCGGACTACCTGCGGAACTGGCGACCCGCTTCCCGGTTCATCGGGCGTCATCGGTCTGAGCTGCGCGAGCGGCCTTACGCCAGAACGCTCTCGCGGCCTGCGCCGACGCCTACCAGCTCCACCGGTACGTTGAGTTCCCGCTCGACGAACTCGACGTAGCCGCGGGCGGCTTCCGGGAGCTCTTCGCGGCTACTCACATCTACGAGCGGGGCCTGCCATCCGGGGAGCGTTTCCCATACGGGCCTTGCATGATGGAAGTCGCTCTGGTGCGCAGGGAAGTGCGGCGTTTCGGTGGCGTCGCGCAGCGTGTAGCGGACGCACACCGGAAGCTCGGCGAAGTCGGAGAGCACATCGAGCTTGGTCAGCGCGAGCGCTGTGATGCCGTTCACGCGCACGGCGTAGCGGAGGGCGACCAGGTCGAGCCAGCCGCACCGGCGGACTCGGCCCGTCACGGTCCCGAACTCGCCGCCGAGCTGTTGCAGGCGCTGCTGATCGGGCCCTTCGATCTCCGACGGGAACGGGCCCTCGCCGACGCGCGTCACGTAGGCCTTCGCGACGCCGAGAACGCGGTCGATGCGCGTCGGGCCGATGCCGATACCCGTTGCTGCTCCCGAGGCGATCGGGTTCGACGACGTGACGAACGGATAGGTGCCATGGTCGAGGTCGAGGAGCGTCGCCTGGGCGCCCTCGAACAGGACGTCTTTGCCGGCGTCGAGCGCCTCCGACACGAGGAGCGACGCGTCTCCGACGATCGGGCGCAGGCGCTTCGCGTAGCCCTCGAAGCGGGTCGCGACCTCGTCGAGGCTGAAGCCGTCGACCTCGTAGACGCGCTCCAGCCACAGGTTCTTCTCGGCGAGCGCGACCTCGATCTTCTGGCGCAGGATCTTGGGGTCGAGGACGTCCTGGACCCGGATGCCGATCCTCGACGCCTTGTCGGCATAACACGGCCCGATTCCGCGGCGCGTCGTCCCGATCTGGAGCTTTCCGAGCCGGTGCTCGGACGCCTGGTCGATCGCGATGTGCCACGGCATGATCAGGTGGGCGTTACCCGAGACGACGACTACCGAGGTGTCGATGCCGCGCGACTCGAGCTCGTCCAGTTCCCCGATCAACACCTCCGGGTCGACGACGCACCCCCCGCCGATCACTGAGACCTTGCCGGAGATCACCCCGCTCGGGGTGGCGCGGATCTTGAACGTCTCGCCGTCGACGACGATTGTGTGCCCGGCGTTCGGCCCACCCTGGTAGCGGCAGACCACATCCGAATCTTGCGCAAGCAGGTCGACGATCTTGCCCTTGCCCTCGTCGCCCCACTGTGCGCCGACGACGACGGTCGCTGGCACCGGGACAGTCTGCCTGACCGATCCGCCCGCCGCGCCGGTTGCGCGCTCAGTGCATCCGTGTCAGGTGCCGGCCGACGCGGCGGACGACGATCCGGTGGCCGCGGCGGCACGTCGTGAAGCCCACGTCGGCGTCGCGACGGAGCGTGCCTTCGGTCAGGGTCGAGTCGACCGAGATCGACCAGGCGTAGGTGTCCGCCCATCCGTCGCGCCTCGCCAGGCAGGCCTCGCAGGGCACTTCGAAGCTCGTCGCCTCGGGACCCACCCACACGTGCTGGCGGTCGATCACGCGATCTGCAGCTGCCGCGAGTCGCGCGGTACAAGGTTGGGGGGACGGTCTCCGCGGCGGACGACCAGCCTGTGGCCGCTTGCGCAGCGGCCGACGGCCATGTCTGCGCCGGGCTCGATCGAGCCGCGCACGACCGCGACCCGGATCGCCTCGAGGAACGAGTCGGCGTCGCGCTCGTCGAGGCAGCGCTCGCAGAGGCACGAGAAGCTCGTCGCGCCCGGCGCGACCCACACCTCGTTGCCTTTCACGCTGCCACGCGTCATGCCGCTGCGACCCGCGAGTCGTGGTGCGGCGCGAGATCCGAGAACTTCGCAAACCGTTTGAGGAACGCGAGCTTCTCGGTCCCGATCGGCCCGTTCCTGTGCTTCGCCAGGATCACCTCGGCAAGCCCCTGGTCCTCGGAGTGCTCGTTGTAGTACTCGTCGCGGTAGAGGAACATGACGAGATCCGAGTCCTGCTCGATGCTTCCGCTTTCACGGAGGTCGGAGAGCATCGGGCGCTTGTCCGTGCGGCTTTCGACCGCGCGCGAGAGCTGGGAGAGCGCGACGACCGGGACCTCGAGGTCGCCCGCGAGCACCTTGAGCGAGCGGGAGATCTGAGAGACCTCCTGGACGCGGTTCTCGGCGTTCGTGCCCGAGGTCATGAGCTGGAGGTAGTCGATCATGATCAGGCCGAGATTCGGCTCGCGCGCCTTGAGACGGCGGGCCTTGCCGCGGATCTCGAGCATCGTCGTGAGGCGGGTGTCGTCGACGTAGATCGGCGCCTTCGTCAGTGCGTCGCACGCCTTGACGAGGCGCGGCCAGTCCTCGTTCGTCAGCCGGCCGGTGCGGAGGCGCTGCAGCTCGACGCGGCCCTCGGAGCACATCAGCCGCTGGGCGACCTCGAGCTTCGACATCTCGAGCGTGAAGACGGCGACCGGGACGCCGTGATGGAGCGCGAGGTTGCCGGCCATCCCGAGCGCGAACGCGGACTTCCCCATGCTCGGACGACCCGCCACGACGACGAGGTTGCCCGGCTGGAGGCCCGACGTGAGCGAGTCGAGGTCGCGGAAGCCGGTCGGGGTGCCGGTCATCTGACCGCCCGACTCGTACATCTTCGTGATCTGCTCGAAGCTCTCCCGGACGAGGATCTCGATGTGCTCGAAGCTGCCGCGGATGCGGTGCTGGGCGAGATCGAAGACCATCTGCTCGGCGCGGTCGACGAGCTCGGGCGTCTCGCCCGGGCGGTCCCAGCCGAGTCGCTGGATGTCCTCGCCGACGACCGTGAGGCCGCGGAGCGTGGCCATCTCGCGCACGATGCGCGCATGGTGGGCGGCGTTGGAGGTAGCCGGAACCAGTGTCGCGATCTCGCGGATGCGATCCTTGCCGCCGATCTCTGTGAGCTCCCCGTTCTCGTCGAGCTTGTCGGCGACCGTGATCGCGTCGACCGGGAAGCTGTGCTGGAAGAGGTCGAGTGCGGCGCGGTAGATCTTCGCGTGGGACTCACGGTAGAAGTCGCCCGCGTCGATGATCTCGCTGACCGCTTCGATCGCGTTTGCGGACAGCATCATGGCTCCGAGCACGTACTCCTCGGCTTCCAGGTTCTGCGGCGGCAGAGGCGTGGTGCCCATTACGGACGAGGCCATCGGGGCCAAGTAGAACGGTCCAGGGAGCAGGCCGCAACCGTGTGGAAAGCCCGAAAAACGGCTTCTGGACTGTGGGGAAAGACGCGCTGTGCAGGCATGACGGAACGTATGTTCGCAGAGAGGCCGGACGGCGAGGTGGACGAAAAGGCCGCTCGGAGCGCGAACTTCCGCGCGAAATCCACACACGGTGGATGACCTGTGGAGAACTCCGGAGGGCTCTCTCCACAGGGATGTGGATAAGCGTCCGTCAAGCCGCTTGACTGCATGCGCTGCGGCGTGATGAGGCTGTGAAAAACCAGCCGGCAGTCGGGCTATTCGTCCGGTCGAGTTACTCGCCGATTTCGGCGTCAGGCTCTTCGGCTTCGGGCTCGTCCTCGACGGCCTCGGCTTCGTCTGCTCCCGAGGCGGCGGGCTCCGCGAGCTCGCCGTCGTCCTCGGCAGCCGGCTCGGCTTGGAGCCGCTCCTCGGCTTCGGAGTCGTTCTCGGCCGCCTCCGCCTCGGCCGCCTCCGCGGCCGCCGCCGCCTCCAGCTCCTCCTCGGGCGGAAGCTCCCCGCTCTCGGGAACGACGAGCAGACGCAGTTCGGCGGTGACGTCGCCGAAGACCTCGACCGGGATCGTGTAGCGCCCGATCCGCTTGATCGTGCCGACGCCGAGCTTGCGCCGGTCGATGCGGATCTTCATCTCGTCCCAGAGCTTGTCCACCACGTTCGTGGCCGTGACCGAGCCGAAGAGCGAGCCGGTGGGGCCGGCGTTCACGTCGAACCGAAGCTCCGCGGACTCGAGCCGGGAGGCGATCGCCTTCCCCTCGTCGGTGGTCTGGGCCTCGTGGCGGGCCCGCTGCTCGCTGCGCTTCTCGATCTCGCGGACGAGCCCGGGCGTCGCGACCTCGGCGAGGCCTCGCGGCAGCAGGAAGTTGCGCGCGTAGCCGCGCGCGACATTGACGACCTCGCCGCGCAACCCGACGTTGTCGACGTCCTGACGGAGCACGACTTGCATCAGCGGTCCCTGTCGCCGCGGTCACCGCGGTCGCGGCGGCCGCCGCCCTCGCGATCGTCGCGACCCTCTGCGACGTAGGGCAGGAGTGCGATCTCGCGCGCGCGCTTGATAGCCTGCTGAACCTGGCGCTGGTGGCGCCTGCAGGCACCCGTGATGCGGCGCGAGCGGATCTTCCCCTTCTCGGAGATGTAGCGCCGGAGCTCGCCGACGTTCTTGTAGTCGATCTCGTCGACCTTGGACTTGCAGAAGAAGCACGACTTGCGCCGGCCCCCGGTGAGGGGCGGCAGCCGCTTCCTGCTCCGTCCGTCGTTGCTCTTCCCTGCCACGTTCTCTCCTCGCTAGAAAGGAATGTCGTCGTCTGCGCCGCCGGCGCCGAAATCCGCGTCGGACGAGGCGGCCGCACCCGCAGGCACGAACTGGTTCCCGCCGCCTCCGCCGCTCTCGCCGCCGTCGCGGCCGCCGAGGAACTGGACGCTCTCGGCGATGATCTCGACCTTCGAGCGCTTGGTCCCGTCCTGAGCCTCCCATTCCTGCCAGTCGAGGCGGCCGTCGATTCCGACCGGCCGGCCCTTGGCGAGGTACTGGTTGCAGCTCTCGGCCTGGTTTCCGAAGACGGTGATGTCGAAGTAGTTCGGCTTGTCGCTCCACTCGCCGGTCGCGCCGTCCTTGCGGCGCGTGTTCACGGCGATCCTCATGCTGCACACAGCGGTACCGCCGCCCGTGTGGCGAAGCTCGGGGTCGCGGGTGAGGTTCCCGACGAGTACGACACGATTGATGTTGGCCATGGTTCTCCGCTCCTTCACTCAGTGTGAGGTGACCAGGCTACTCCGGTGTCCTGCCGGCGTCATCGGCGGGAGCGGACACGGCCGCGACCGGCGCGGGGGCCTTCGTCTGGCCGCCCTTGACGCGATGGACGGCGAGGTGGCGCATGACGCCGTCGGTGATCTTGAGCACGCGGGAGACCTCGTCGCGCGTCTCCGGCGTCGAGGTGAAGAGCAGCAGGTGGTAGACGCCCTCGCCCTTGTGGTCGATCTCGTAGGCGAGCTTGCGGCGGCCCCACGGCTCGTGCCCGTCCCAGGTGCCCTTGTCTCCCTCGACCCGCTCGCGGATCCGCGCGATCACGTCGTTGGCGCGCTCCTCGGCGAGCTCAGGGTCCAGCATGAGCAAGATCTCGTACTCTCTCAACGTTCCAACTCCCTCCCGAATCTCGTGGCTCCCCATGGTCTGAGGCGGCCGCACCCCGTTGGCGCCGCTTCGGGTTCGACGGCGCGACGGGCGTGGCGAGGAGCGGCGACCAGTGTAGCATCGCCGCCGTGAGAGCCCTCCTGGTGTTCGTCGCGAGCGGTTTCGGGGTGGGAGCCTGGTGGCGGAGAAAGCAGAGACGTGCCTCCGCCGGAGGCCTTCCCTACGAGTCGGGCCTCGCTTCCGATCCCGCCGCCGAGCTGCGGGCGAAGCTCGCCGAGAGCAAGCCGGCGCCCGTCGAGGCGGAGGCGCCGGCCGGGGAGGCCGCACCGGAGCCGGATCTCTCGAGCCCGTCCGATCCAGAGAAGCGCCGGCGGGCCCTGCACGAGCAGGCACGCGCGTCGATCGACGAGCTGAACTGACCGACCAGGGCTTCTAACTGCGGCTCGCGTAGCGGTCGATCACGAAGTCGGCCGCGTCGATCGGATCGTCCGTCAGGTGGTAGAGGTCGAGGTCGGCCGGCGAGATCATCCCGTCCTCGAGCAGCCGGCCGCGGATCCAGTCGAGCAGACCACCCCAGTACGCCGAGTCGAACAGGACGACCGGATCCATCCCGACCTTGCCGGTCTGCATCAGCACGAGCGCCTCGAACAGCTCGTCGAGCGTGCCGAACCCGCCCGGGCAGACGATGAACCCCTCCGCAGGCTTCACGAAGCAGACCTTGCGCGCGTAGAAGTGCTCGAAGGTGTAGGCGAGGTCGACGTACGGATTGAGCGCCTGCTCGTGTGGAAGCTCGATACCGAGCCCGACCGACACGCCGCCCGACTCCTGCGCGCCGCGGTTCGCCGCCTCCATCACGCCCGGGCCGCCGCCGGTGATCACTGCCCAGCCGCGTTCGGCGAACCGCCCGCCGATGCGCCGCGCCGCGGAGTACGCGGGGGCGGTCTCCGCTGTGCGCGCAGAGCCGAAGACCGTCACGGCGGGGCTGTCGAGCCCTGCGAGCAACTCCCACCCTTCCCGGAACTCGGTCTCGATCTTCGCGAGGGCGCGGTCGACGTCGCGCTGGCGCGCGTCGAGCATCGCCCGGTCGTCCATCACAACCGATGCTGCGGCAGGTAGGCCTCGTAGGCGCCGATCGCGAGCAGGACTGCGGTGGCGGCGAAGAGCGCGCCCGAGATCACCGCGTGGCGCCGCCCTCCCCCGAGCCAGAGCCAGCGGGTGGACCGCCAGATCGAGCCGCCGTCGAGGATCCCGATCGGGAGCAGATTGATGAGGTTGAGCAGGAACCCGAAGTACGCGATCGCGATGAGCAGGTGCGAGTGGTCGCTGCGGGCGACGAGGTAGAAGCCGAGCGCGGCGACGCCGCCCAGGATCGGCCCCGCGAGTGCGACCCGTGCCGTCTGCCACGGATTGCCGCGCGTGTGCCGGACGTAGGCGCCGAGGAACGGCACGAACACCGGCCAGTTCGGAGCCAGCCCTTCGCGTTTGGCCTCGAGCCAGTGCCCGATCTCGTGGAAGAAGAGCAGTGCGATCACGCCGACCGCGAAGCGCCA
>DASZLW010000236.1:0-2972 GCA_035552175.1 Gaiellaceae bacterium
CCTTGTCCGAGTACCAGTGGCCGCTCTTGAACGCACGGTCGGTCGTGAGCCTCCAGTACGGGTCGATGTCGACGTTCCCGCGGAGCAGCACCGAGTCGGTGAGCGAGAGGCGGGTCGAATCCTGGGCGCCGGTGACGCTGACGAGCGGGATCGTCCCGAGCACCACGAGAGCGAGCACGAGCCACTCGAAGCGGTAGCTCTCGAGGATCATCGAGTGGCGACGGCGAGCAACCAGTCGAAGCAGTACTCGAGCTGCTCCGGGAGCTCGGCCTCGGCGCGGGCGAGCCCTCCCTCGTACTCGTCGGGCGCGAGCAGGTCGAAGGTCGAGAACGCGCGGGAGCGGATCACGTCGAGAGCCTTCTGGCGCGTCGTCGTCCGTCTCTGCCGGAGCGGTTCGATCTCCACCGCGCCGAATCCGGCGGCGGCGAGCTCGCGGCGGAGCGTCGCCTCGTCCGGGAAGCGAGCTCGATCGATTTCGGGCACGGAGGGGAAGAAACGAGCAAACCAGACGTCGCCGAAGCTCGCTGGATCCTCGGTCGCGATCGTAAGCCTCCCGCCCGGAGCAAGGACGCGAAACGCCTGGGCCAGCGCGCGGGGCCGATCGAGCAGATGGAGCGACATCCGCATCACGACGGCGTCGAACCACCCCTCCTTGAACGGCAGGGCCTCGCCACGGGCGAGCTTTGCGGCGACACCGATCGCCTTCGCCCGCTCCACCATCGCCTGCGACGCGTCGACGGCCCAGACGCGGGCGTGCTCGCGTTCCTCGAGGGCCTGCGCCAGCCTGCCGGTGCCGCAGCCGACCTCGAGGACGCGCGCTCCGCGGAGCTCGCCGAGCCGGACGAGGACGTCGAACACCTCCCACCAGTTGTCGTCGACCGGGCGCAGCTCCTCGTAGCGGGCGGCGCGGGCGTCGAAGCCGGTGGCGGTCATGCGGCGCCGTCCGGCAGCGCGCCGCCCTTGACGAGCTCGGGCTTCCCTCGTTCGCGGAAGGGGATCTCGATCGTGTCGAAGTCCCGCGGCAGGATCGTCGCGGGGAATACCTCCCTCGCCTCCGCGAGGAGCTCCGAAGGCAAATGGCGGGGCGAGATGTGCGTGAGTGCGAGCAGGGCGACGCCCGCGGCGCGGGCGATCTCGGCCGCCTGGCGGGCCGTCGAGTGCCCGGTCTCGGCCGCACGGTCGCGCTCCTCCTCGCCGAAGGTCGCCTCGTGGATGAGCACGTCCGCGCCGGGGAACAGGAGCCCGACGGCCTCCGCCGGGCTCGTGTCGCCGGTGTAGACCACCGTGCGCCCGGCCCGCGCCGGCCCGACGAGCTGGCCCGGGGTCACCGTGGTGCCGTCCGCGAGCGTCACGGACTCGCCTCGCTGCAGGGCGCCCCGCTCGGGGCCGGACGGGACGCCGAGCGAGTCCGCGACGGTGACGTCGAACCGGCCGGGACGCTCCTCCTCGACGAGCGCGTACCCGATCGCCGGCACGCCGTGTCGAACGGGGATCGCCTGGATCTGGTAACCGTCACGCTCGAGCGTCTCACCCGCCCTGAGCTCCTCGAGGACGATGCGATATGTGACCCGCCCGAAGATCCGTCTGAGCGCGTCGAAGAGATCCTCGAGCCCCGGCGGCCCGTAGATCCGCAGAGGCGTGTCCCGCGTCCGGAGCGAGAACGTCTTCAGCATCCCGGGAAGCCCCAGGTAGTGGTCGGCGTGCAGGTGCGTGAGGAAGATCTCCTCGAGGTCGACGAGCCCCACCGACGATCGCAGCAGCTGGCGCTGTGTCCCCTCGCCGCAGTCGAAGAGCAGCCTGTCACCGCCGCGCCGGACGAGCAGGGAGCTCGTTCCGCGCCGCGCGGTGGGCGCGCTCGCCGAGGTGCCGAGGAAGACGATGTCGAGATCCACCGGCCGATCGTAGCCGGGTGCTCTCGAGCCGCCGCCCTACGGCAGGACGAGCCGTTCGCCGGGCGTGAGCGTCGTTCCGGACAGGTGGTTCGCGGACTGGATCTGCCAGACAGCCTCCCGGAGGTCGCCCGCGTAGTGCTTCGAGGCGATCGTCCAGAGCGTGTCGTATGCCTGGACACGGTAGGTCGTCTTCGGCCCGTGCGCACCCGACGGCCGGGCGAGCACGCTCCATGCGAGAAGTGCCAGGGCCGCGAGCCCGAGCGTCCGGAGCAACGTCTTCGTGAAAGGTGTGTAGAACATGTGTTCGTGAGAATAGCGAACACATGTTCGGTCGTCAAATTCCGATCAGGAGCCGGATCGCCGGACGGAGATGGGGCCTACGCCCGGCTGGCGTTTCTTGGGCTTCGCCGGCTTCGGCGGCGACTTCTGCAGCGAGAGAAGCGGCGTCACCGGGGCCGGATACCACGAGGTCATCTTCCCGCTGCATGCGCCCCCGGTCTGCGCGAGCCACGACCCGACGACCGTCGCGGAGAGCTTCGGGATCGGCGTCGTCGCCGAGAACATGTAGAGCCCGCTCTGCCAGCCGGCGAGATTGGGCTCGTCGACCAGGTGGAAGATGTCGACCACCTTCACGTTGGGGTCGCACGCGAGATAGGCGAGCATCTGCTTGTAGTAGGCGGCCTGGTAGGCCTGACTGGCGTCGGCCCCGACCATCCCGCCGGCGGCGTTGGCGCTCACCTCCGTGTTGACATACCCGAGCTGGTCCGTCTCGTCGGTCTGGATCCCCATTTCGTTCAGGCTGACCGAAAGGCCTCCGCCGCGCTGCTGCCCGATCGTCCGCTGCGCCGTCCCGCTGAACCCGCTGTAGAACGCCTGGTAGATCCGCGGCAGGTTGATGATGCTCGCGTCGTGCGGGTCGGGGTAGCCGGTTGCGAACGGCAGCGACTGCGGGACCGGGTAGGGATGGAAGTCGAGCCCGTCCATCAGCGGCGCCCTGCGGTGGGTCGCAGCCGCGAAAACCTTGAACCACGCGCCGAGCGAGCCCAGGAACCGCACCGGCGAGGTCGACGAGTTCGACGG